>JBATKL010000134.1:0-5898 GCA_049669385.1 Candidatus Electrothrix sp.
GATGAGCAACGGCAAAATGTTCCTATGGTTTCCAAGGTGAAGTCTATTAAGGATCGCCTGATGGAAGTGGAATTGGGGTTTGACAGAGAATCCGGTTTGACAGAGTCGCGGCGCTGCCTCAATTGCGATGTGCAGACTGTATTTACCGCTGATGCATGTATTGAATGTGACGCCTGTGTCGATATTTGTCCGACAACCTGTATTAATTTCCTCACAAACGATGAGGAGGACGAGTTACGTGCAAAGCTTGCTATGCCAGCAACGAACAGGTCGCAGTCCCTGTATGTCTCTGATACCTTGCCAACAGGCCGGGTGATGGTCAAAGATGAAAATGTCTGTCTCCACTGTGGGCTCTGTGCAGAACGGTGTCCGACATCAGCTTGGGATATGCAAAAATTTATTTACAAGACCGCAAAGGCGGGCCAAAAATGATGAAGATTACAAGTAGTAATGATTTTGTTATTCGCTTTGCCAATGTGAATGGCTCAGGTTCTGCCAGTGCCAATAATCTCTTTGCCAAGGTTATCTTCCGAATGGGAGTGCCGGTCAGCCCAAAAAATATTTTTCCCTCCAATATACAGGGGTTGCCGACATGGTATGAGGTCCGTGTTAATGAGGATGGCTACTTGGGGCGTCGTGGAGGCTATGATTTTATTGTTGCTGTCAATGGTCGGACCTTAAAGAAAGATTACGATGACCTCGCGCCAGGGGGGTATTTTCTCTATGATTCATCACGGAAACTGACCGATGATTTTAGGCGGGATGACATCACGCTTATCAATATCCCGTTAACAGAAATTTGTAATCGGGAAATTGAGAGACCGAATCTTCGGCAATTGCTTAAGAATATAATTTATGTCGGCGCCTTGGCCCGTCTTTTTGATATTGATTTTTCGGTCCTCAGTGATTCCGTCACCCGGCAGTTCATAAAAAAGCCGCAACTTGCGGCTCCTAATATTCATGCCCTGGAACTGGGGTATCAATACGTTGCTGAAAATTTTCCAGATGTTTGTCATCTGTCTGTACAGCCGAGCAATAAAATTACCGACCATATTTTAATAGACGGGAATACTGCTCTTGGCCTAGGGGCTGTTTATGGCGGGGCAACGGTTGCTGGTTGGTATCCCATCACCCCTTCCACCTCTGTGATTGAGGCCTTTGACAGGTTTGTTAATCAATACAGGATTGATGAAGCAGGCAAGAAAAAGGCGGCAATTATTCAAGCCGAAGATGAATTATCTGCTCTTGGTATAGTTTTAGGCGCTTCCTGGAACGGTGCCCGCGCCTTCACAGCCACATCCGGCCCTGGTGTGTCGCTGATGAGTGAATTTTTAGGGCTGGCCTATTTTGCCGAAATCCCTGTGGTGCTGATTGATGTCCAACGAACCGGTCCGAGTACTGGAATGCCGACAAGGACCCAGCAGGCAGATATTTTAAGCTGTGCCTACGCCTCCCATGGTGATACAAAACATGTCCTGCTTTTTCCCTGCGATCCAAAGGAGTGCTTTGAAATGTCTGCGGACAGCTTTGACATAGCAGAAAAAATACAAAGCCCTGTTATTATTATGACTGATTTAGATCTTGGCATGAATGATAATATGAGCTCACCCATGCAATGGGACGACAGTCGTAAGTATGATAGGGGAAAGGTCCTTAACAAGGATAAATTGGAAGCAATGACGGAAAAATGGGGCCGCTATCTGGATGTAGATAACGATGGCATCTGTTACAGAACATATCCTGGAACTCATCCAGAACTGGGTTCCTATTTTACCAGAGGATCATCCCATGACGAATATGCAGCCTACACCGAAGACAGTGAGGCCTATAAACGATGCATGGCAAGGCTTGACAAAAAATGGGAAACGGCAAAAGGTCTTGTGCCTGAACCTCGAATAACGATAACTGATAAAGCAGCTACCTATGGAGCGTTGTTTTTCGGATCCAGTACCCATGCTTCCTATGAAGCAGTAGATATCATGGCATCACAAAATGTCATCATGAACAGCTTGCGCCTCAGAGGGTTTCCTTTTCAAAATGAGGTACAATATTTTTTAGACAGGCATGAATATATCTTTGTTATAGAGCAAAATAGGGACAGCCAGATGCGAACATTGCTGATACAAGAGTGTACAATCAACCCCGATAAATTGATCCCCATAACCAATATAGACGGCATGTCTCTCACGGCCCGTCATATTATGACTTCTATAGAAGAACAGTTGCAAAACCTTCATGTACATGAAGGAGGTGCCGAATGAGT
Organism: Candidatus Electrothrix sp.; assembly: GCA_049669385.1. GTDB lineage: Bacteria > Desulfobacterota > Desulfobulbia > Desulfobulbales > Desulfobulbaceae > Electrothrix. The sequence continues at coordinate 2,264 of JBATKL010000134.1, forward strand.
TCTCGTCGCCCTACATTCCGTCATCCAGATCTGCCAAAAAATGATTCCGGATATACCCGGCGTGATTATGAAGGTGCTGTGTCCACCCTCTGTGCTGGCTGCGGACATGATTCCATAAGTAATGCCATTATTAATGCTTGCTATGAGCTGAATATCGAACCGCATCGGGTGGCCAAGATGTCAGGGATCGGATGTTCTTCAAAAACACCTGCCTATTTCCTTGGAAAATCGCATGGTTTTAATTCGGTTCACGGGCGGATGCCTTCCATTGCTACGGGTGCCAATATGGCCAATAAAGATCTTCTTTATTTGGGCGTATCCGGTGATGGTGATACCGCTTCTATCGGGATGGGGCAGTTTATCCACGTTGCCCGACGCAACCTGAACATGACCTATATTATCATGAACAACGGCTGTTACGGGCTGACCAAGGGGCAGGATTCAGCAACGACAGACAGAGGGTCAGCAAGTAGGAAAGGACACCCCAACCCTTTTGAATCTATTGATCTCTGTGAACTTGCGGTTCAGATGGGTGCTGGCTTTGTTGCTCGGGGATTTTCTGGAGACAAGGAACAGCTTGTTCCTCTTCTGAAAACAGCCTTGACCCATAAAGGTTTTGCGGTTGTCGATGTGATTTCGCCTTGTGTTACTTTTAATAACACAACTACCTCTACGAAAAGTTACCAATGGGTTCGTGACCATAGAGAGGCTACAGGGACTTTTGACTTCATTCCTTTTAAGCAGGAAATTACAACGCAGTATAAAGAAGGAACTGCGCAATCGGTCACGCTGCATGATGGTGGAAAAATTCATCTGTACAAAAGTGATGATTCCATTGATATAACCAGTCGACGGGCCTCAATTGATGCCTTGGAGTATCATCGGGAAAAAGGACGTCTTCTTACAGGGATTATTCATGTGAATGAGGACCCCAGGGAAACGCATGAAATTCTTGAAACGACTGATACCCCTTTGAATGTATTAACAGAAAAAGAGTTATGTCCTGGAGATAAAACGTTGCAACATATTCTTGGGCATTATAGGTGAGTTATCCGCTGCTTCGGCACATAGAGCTCCTTTTTGGGGATCTCCCGAAGCAGCGCGTATCCTATTTTTTAGGTGGTTATTATTCAGTAACTAATTTGTACAGATTAGCGTCTTTATAGAGAGCATTCAGCAGTTTTATAAACAGATCAGCATCCATGCTGCATTGCTTAGAAAACATTTCTTCATATGCGATCAGGTCTTTTCGTTTAAGCACTGTGTCAGCATCCAGATTAAAGACATCCATCTGCCAGTCCGGGAATCCTCTTTTTACCACTTCTGTATCGACAATTCGAGTGATCTGTGCATGGCGAGGGTCCTGTTCAAGAACGGTCATAAGTTTTTCAAGGTCCTCCTGCATGCCTTCGATCACCTGGAGAAAATTACCGTTATGATAAAACAACACGCCGGTAATATTGAGGCCGGGATTGTTTTGGACGGATGATTTGTGAATTTTAATGATATCCCTTCCAATATCCTTGGGATCCCCGGTGTAGTCACTTATGTAAATTATCAGATGCATGAGTTCGTTATTTCAGGAGTTTTTATTTTTTCTGATGTTTGTTGCATTAGAGAAATCAGGCCGTGATTTTTCTTGCAATCCTGGTAACCTCCCTTCTGTTTTTACCTTCTGCTTGTATTAAGCGCATAATTTTATAAACCGGATATTCAGAAGAGTATATAAGAAGCTAGGAGGTTGCAAACGGTTTTTTATATGACTGGCGAGTAAGGGAGGCGCAATTTCTTCTGGTCATTCTTTTCCCTTGCAGCGCAGGGAAATTATGCAAAAGGAAGGACGGATATTTTTTCAAGCTCTAGGGAAGTACAGGGAGCGATAGGAGAAAAGAAGAAGCCCTTGACGCACCGAGTCGCAGCCTTTAGTATGTTTTGCTTCGGAGAAGCAGAGGTCGACGGTGGCATGTTTCATTCTTTCGTCGAATGAATTTATTATCAATCCAGGATCGAGGGCGTAACGTATGACCGCTGACTTGACAGCAAGGACGGTTGACTTCAAGGCCGGTGAACGAAATGTCTTTTTTCACCTCCTCACTGCCTGTAATCTCTCCTGTCATCATTGCTATATCAATCCTCCCCAGCATGGGAATGAAACGCTGCCCACAGAGAAAGTGCTCAGATGGCTCCGCCTCTTTGCCCGGCCTGAACAGAAAAGCAATCTGATCCTGCTCGGTGGAGAGCCCACCCTTCATCCTGATCTGGCTTTGATTATTCGCGCTGCAAAGTCTCTGCGTTATGCTGTGACGGTGGATTCCAACGGCTATCTCTTTCATGATCTCTTGGAACGGGTCCGACCAACCGAGCTTGATTTTCTCAGCTTCAGTCTGGATGGGCCTGATGCAGCGGTTAATGATCCCATTCGCGGAAAGGGTGTCTTTGCGGTCTGCACAGATAATATCCGTCAAGCTGTGGCGCTTGGTTTTCGCACCAGCCTTATTTATACGGTCTCCTCCCGGAATATTGATCAGCTCCATCGAATGCCGGCCTTGTTGGCAGAACTCGGAGTCCGGCGCTTCTTTATTCAGGTGATCGGTCTGCGGGGAAAGCCCGCTGTTGCTTCCGCAGAAGGGGAGCAATGGCAGGTTGATCCGGGGCAATGGCTGGAGGTTGTGCCGGAGGTGGCACAGCAGGCGGCCCGAGCCGGTATCCATGTTACCTATCCCAAGGTCTTTCTTGGGCCGGAGGAACCCTTTGCCTGTGCCGGTCAGGTGGCGGAGAATTATTTCATCTTTCCCAACGGCAGAGTCTATCGCTGTCCGCTTTGCGAGGATTATCCTTTGCACAGTCTTTGTATTGAGAAAGATCAATTGGTTCAGCGGAAGGGGCTGTTTGAGGATCGTTTTTTTGCCCTGGATATACCGGAAGGCTGCGTGATGAATAAGCTTTTGCAGCCTGACACCCTTGAGTATTCCCCCGATGGCAGGCCGAAACATCGCATTTCCTGTTGCATGCTCAAGCAGGAAATCTTGCCACCGAACTTGTAGCTATGCAGAAAAAAATGATAAAAAACACAATACAATGGAAGATATGCAACAGATATACACCCAGGCGGTTGCAGCCCATGAGAGCGGTGAGGTCGCTGAGGCTATAGAACTTTACGAAAAAATTCTTAACCAATTTCCAGATGCGGATGTGGTGCTCTATAATCAGGGTTTAGCCCTGTTTGCCATGGAGCGTTTTGCTGAAGCAGCAGCTGTTTTTGCACGGGCAGCGGAACTGCAGCAGGATGATGCAGATATCTGGTATAATCTGGGGCTGGCTCTGAAACAGGAGCAGCAATATTCCGAGGCGGTGGATGCCTATAAGCAGGCCTTGGCCTTGGAACCCGATGACCCTGATATCCTCTTCAATCTTGCTAACTGCTGTCGCGAAAGCGGGGACAGGGAGGAGGCGGCGGTGTATTATGCCCGGCTGCTTGAACTGGAGCCGGATAATGTCTCGGCCTTGAATAACTTTGCCTATCTCTGCCATCTGCGCCATGAGAATGCCCAGGCAGAGCAGTTGTATCTGCGGCTTCTTGAGCTCCAACCTGATCATCCCGGTACCCGACACATGCTGGCCTCCTTGACCGGCAA
>JBATKL010000135.1:0-9751 GCA_049669385.1 Candidatus Electrothrix sp.
TTTAACAAAAATATCTTAACAATATTTCCAGAATGTCTGATCAGAACAAATTTTAGAGAGGAATTCAATCTGAAATCTTGCATAAAATATCATCCCAACTGCAGGAGCCTTCTTGTCGAATGAAAAACCAGGAAGAATAAAGAGTGGTCGTGAATGATAATTTTTATTCGCAATGCATGAAAAAACAAATATTTATTGACTATTTTGAATTGAATTGCTAGAGGATTTAAGGGCCTTTCCCTTCTTCTGTATTTGGATGACAACGGAGTTGCATCCGGTGTCTTCAGGATAGGTATCTTGAGGCAGCAAGTTGCACAAAAATCAATAATTCAGCTCGTGGAGGATAAAAACCGTGTCAAACATTTCATCAGCAGCAGAAACAGCAGTGTCGTCGGATCAAATATTTTCTGAACAGGAAGCATATAAGTTTCTCAAAGTTGAACAGTATTTTCCCAGATACAAGGAATGGGCAACGCTGGGTGCTGTCGATTCCCATACATTTCATGAAGAATCAAAGTCTCTGACGTTGAATTTCATTGGAAGCGATGGTAATTCATGCAGTATGTGCATTTATTGCTTGCATAAGGATATTTTCCGGGTTCGTTTTAATCCTGAAGAAGCAGCCGCCGGATCAGAAAATGATCCGAATTCTCGTTCAGTTATTTGTGATACAGTTGGTGAATTGCAAGATGTCTTGGAAAAAAGGAAAGGGAAATTCCAACTTGGTGTAACGGAAAACAGTAAAAAGATCGAACTGACGACAAAGGGTGCTGATAATCAGCCTGCCCAACGGGTTATAGTCACCTTTGCTCCCTTTACGATGCAGGTTTTCAGTTTTTCTGAAGGCAAACCCTTTTTAGTTTGGCAAACAGCGGAAACACCGATCTACTACACCCCGAACGGCAAGGATGACTATGCCATTATTCAGGCTGTTGCAAAGCCCGCCAGTGCAAAATACGTCGGATTCGGCGAACAGGGTGGGCAGTCGTTGAGCAAAAATACCGCGCAGATGAATTATTTTAATTTTGACAATATGCGGTATCGCCAAGTCTATAATCAAGGCCCTTTGGATGCCCGTGAGCCTTTGTATCATTCGGATCCGTTTTTTATGGAATTTAACGGAGTGCCTTCAAAACAGAGTGTTAATGGTATCTTTGTTGGGAATTCAGGCCAGATATTCATGGATATCGGATATCTCAATTCAGAACGCTATATGTTTGGTACTCGGTTCGGAGATTTGAATTATTATCTTTTTTTCGGACAGGATGCTGGAGAGGTAGTTGATTGCTTCACCTCTGTTGTCGGTAGGTCGTACCTGAAACCACGTTATTGCTTGGGGTATCATCAAGGTTGCTACGGCTATGACAGGCGGGAAATTGTTCAATGGGCGGTCAATAAATATCGGGAATATCAGATCCCGCTTGACGGACTGCATGTGGATGTGGATATTCAGGATAACTACAAAACGTTCACCATTGATAAAGAAAAATTCCCTAATCCCTCTGAGATGTTTCACAATCTGAAAGAACAGGGGGTCAAATGCAGTACCAATATCACACCGGTGATCAGCTCTCGGGATACTGCCAACTACACAACATATAACGAGGCCTCGGTCAACGAATATTTTGTCTCTGATCATCGCTATGATCCAGATAACCCAGCCGGAAAAAGATACCAGCTCTATGGCGGCGGTAACGAGTATTGCCCGAATAACGGATGGGTTGAAGAGTTCAATAGTGGGAAACCTTATATCGGCGAGGTTTATTATGGTAATGATGACGCTGGTAATCAGTTGGGGAGCCCAGGCCATTATGCTGATCTGGGCAGGCATGAGGTTCGGAGATGGTGGGGTGCTCAATACCAGTACCTTTTTGACATGGGATTGGAAATGGTCTGGCAGGACATGACCACGCCAGCTATCCGAGAAAATCGTGGCGATATGAAGGGCTTTCCTTTTCGTTTGTTGATCAGTGATGATTTTTACGGGAAACCAGATAAGCAGACTCCTGCTCTTAAAATCTGGAACCTGTATTCTTATAACCTCCATAAGGCCACTTATCATGGCTTAGCTCATCTGAAGGGCAGGGAGAATAAACGCAATTTTATCATTGGCCGGGGCAGCTTCACCGGTTCGCACCGCTTTGCCGGGTTATGGACAGGGGATAACTCTTCGGACTGGGATTTTCTGCAAATGAACGTGTCTCAGGCGCTGTCCCTGGGGATGTGTGGTGTTGTCATCAACGGACAGGACATAGGTGGCTTTGAGGCATCAATCACAGACGGAGGAAAATGGGCCAGCCCGGAACTCCTGATCCGCTGGACTGCTGCTGGTGCCTTTTTGCCTTGGTTCAGGAATCATTATGTGCGCAAGGGACGGAAAGAGTTTCAGGAACCCTTTATGTACGAGGAATGGTTTCAGCAATATCGCGGCGGCCAGCTGCCGGAACCGCAGAATCTGTACCGTATGGTGCTGCCGATCTGCAAACATTATATTGAGCTGCGTTATCGTCTGCTCCAGCTCTTTTACGATGCAATGTTTGAGAATACTCTGAGCGGCCAGCCCATCTGTCGCCCTCTGTTCCTCAATGCTTCTGAGGATAAGGCGCTCTATAATGATAAAATGGCCTTTCTGGACAACGAGTTCTTTGTCGGCAAAGATCTTTTGGTTGCCCCTATACTTGAGCCACAAGTTAAGAATAATAATCAGGGAAAAAGAGATGTCTATTTGCCATCAGGGAGTAACTGGTATTGTTTTATGGACAACACCATGCCGCTTGGGCCTGCTGTTGAGGGAGGGACGACGATCAGGGAGTTTGATGCGAATCTCAATACCAGCGACAATCATATCCATTTTATCGTTCCGGTCTATGTTCGTGCCGGAGCTATTATCCCGACCATTGAGCTTGAGCAGTATGTGGGAGAGCATAATAAGAAAGGGCAGGCTAATCCGATTACCTTGAATATTTACCCCGGTGCGTATGGAGAGTATACCATGTATCTTGATGACGGAGTGAGTCTCTCCTCAACAGATACCTTTGCTCATCCGCAATTGCTGGAACAGTATCCTGAGTGGGCTTGGAACGAATACCGTGAAACCCAAATTTCGCATACTGGCGCTGGCAATGAGAAAAAAGAACGACAGATAAAGGTGGAGCGTGTCCATGACGGCTACACACCCAAATTTGAGGATTATTTCTTTGTCGCGATTCTCCATGATTCCTCAGAGGAGAAAGGAGATGCAGGCTGTTTAAAGAGGGTTGGTATAAACGGACAGCAGATTGATCTCATTTCAGGAGGTACACCGGAGCAGAAAAGTAACAGTTTGTCGGCATCCCCTGTGGCTGCTTGGTATTATAATGAGAATATCAATATTAGCTTTGTCAAAGTTTTTGATAACAGTCCAAATATCATTATTACAGCTGAGTATGTTTAGACTTCTTGCTGTTCAGCGCTTACTGCTACTGGGCTGATGGTATCTTTTTTCCGCTTAGCTAGAAAAGCCTAGAGAAGTCTAGAGAAATACTAGCTAAGCGGACAGATTGTTTTATTATTTAAGATCTTTATTGCACTCCATGTCAAACCACATAGCGAACAGCGTAAAGAGGCTAGAACTCATAAAGGAAAACATGGCAGCCAAGGTATTGATAGGAGGCAGGTTTCCATCAATGCCAAGATAAACAAAAGCCCGGACAGTCAAAATAATAGCGAAAAACAAGAAGAGTCCGCCCAGGAAGTAAAAAAAGATAAGAGGATGAAAGTCCCGAATAATATATTTTTCAATCATCCTCCGGGTAAAACCCTTAACGAGAATCAAAGGAATGGTAAATAATACCTTTTTTACTTTAATGCCGGAGATCTCGCCCACATTATAAACCGGACGGATAGAAATATCCCGTACTCGCATGTTAGCGATATTTAAACTAATCAGGAGATCGTTCGGCATTCCATAACGGGGATAAATCGCTTCAAGCTTGAGTGCATTCAGGGCCTGGAGGGAGATGGCAGTGTATCCGCTCTGCGAGTCCGCCACATGCCAATAACCAGAGGCTATCTTGGTAAACAGGGAAAGAAAGGAGTTGCCGATATAGCGATACGTGGGAATCATTCCCCAGGACTCACCCCGAAACAGCCTGTTACCCTTTGTGTAATCGCACTCATTTTTACAAACAGGCTCCAGAATCCTTGGCAGATCTTCCGGATCCATCTGGAAATCAGCAGCCATGACAGCTGTTACATCCACCTTATGATCACGCGCCCAGATATATCCCGTTGCAATGGCTGCACCGACACCTCTGTTCTGCTCGTGCTTAAGGCAGATAATCTTTGTGTTGGATGTAGCTAAAGACTGAACAAGAGGCACGGTCTGATCCTGGCTGTGATCATCAACCACCACGATAAAATCTACATAATCGGGCATGGTCTCAATGACCTTGCTGATGAGCTTTTCCTCATTATATGCCGGGATGACGACCCCTATTTTCTTTTCAAGATACATGTAATGGAACCAAAGTGTTGAAGAATTGCAAAGACTGAACAGTTTAATATCTATTACAAAAGAGTATAGCACCGCAACCCGTCAATGGCAAGGTGCAAACAGGTGTTCAATCCTCAGTATGAACCTTCCTAACCTCAAAGCATAAAACAACAACTCAATATCAAGCCATTAAATGGGAAATGATGCGGGAGTTTCTCCATATCTCCAAAGCCTCTCGCTCTCTATGCAGGATCATATCTGCAAATCGTACCGAAAAAAAACAGCGGTTACACACCTTACTTAATGAAAAAAAACTGGATTTATGGTTCAATCTACGGATTCAGCTGCATAAGCACCATGACAGCATGCCCCCGGTTGGCACCATGCTGTGTCCTCTACACAACAAGTAAAATCCAATGACAACTGCAACAGATCAGGAAAACAACTCGCCCGAACTCCCCTCTATCGATATTGAACAGGAGCTGCGCAAATCCTATCTCGATTATGCCATGTCCGTTATCGTTGGTCGGGCCTTGCCCGACGTGCGCGACGGCCTGAAGCCGGTACATCGACGCACCCTGTACGCCATGCGGGAATTAGGCAATGCCCATAATCGTCCTTACGTCAAATCAGCCAGAATTGTCGGTGATGTCATCGGTAAATACCATCCCCACGGTGACTCGGCTGTCTATGACACCCTGGTACGAATGGCCCAGGATTTCTCTCTGCGCTATCCCTTGGTGGACGGGCAGGGTAACTTCGGCTCTATGGACGGGGATCCACCGGCGGCCATGCGTTACACCGAAGCGCGAATGACCAAATTGGATCAGGAACTTGTTGCTGACCTTGACAAGGACACCGTTGACTTCATCCCGACATACGACAATTCGCAGATGGAGCCCACGGTCCTTCCTTCCAAGATCCCCAATATTTTGATCAACGGGTCCGAGGGCATCGCGGTGGGTATGGCGACCAAGATCCCGCCCCATCACATGAACGAGGTCATTGACGGCCTGATAGCCCTGGTTGATGACCCGGAGCTTTCTGTTCAGCAGCTGATGGAAATTATCACCGGCCCTGATTTTCCGACAGGAGGCTTTATCTGCGGTCGGGCGGGAATTCGGGAGGCTTATGAGACCGGACGCGGAGTGATTGTGATGCGGGCTCGCCTGCATGTTGAGAAAAGGAAAAAAAGCGGTGAAGCCATCGTGGTTACCGAGATTCCCTTTCAGCAGAACAAGGCGAAGCTGGTCAAGAAAATCGCCATGCTGATGAAGGAAAAACGGATTACCTCGATATCCGAAGTTCGTGATGAATCAGACAGAGACGGCCTACGCGTTGTCATGGATCTTAAAAAAGACGAGATCCCGGATGTGACCATTAATCAACTGTTCAAGATGACTCCGCTGCAAAAAAGCTTCGGTATCATCATGCTCTGCATTGTCAATAATAAGCCGGAAGTTCTGAATCTCAAAGAAGTGCTGGCCCATTTTGTCGATCACCGGCGCACAGTCATCTATCGCCGTACCGCCTTTGAGTTGCGCAAGGCTGAAGAACGTGCTCACCTGCTGGAAGGATTAAAGATAGCACTGGATAACCTCGACGATGTGGTTAAACTCATCAGGGCTTCGGCTGGTCCGGCAGAGGCCAAAGCCGGTTTAATCGAACGCTTTGAGCTGTCTGAACTCCAGGCCCAGGTTATTCTCGATATGCGCCTGCAAAAGCTCACCGGCTTGGAACGTGACAAAATCATCCAGGAGTACACAGAGATCATGGAGCGCATTGCCTGGCTGACAGACGTGCTCTCTGATGATGTCATGGTCATGCAGCTTATTCGGGAGGAATTAGAGGCTGTTCGGGAACAGTACGGGGATGAACGCCGTACCGAAATCATTGATGCTCCTGACGAGATCCTGCCTGAAGACATGATCACCCCCGAGGAAATGGTGGTGACTATTTCCCTTAACGGCTATATCAAGCGCAACCAGTTATCCCTGTACCGGGCCCAGCGTCGAGGAGGTAAAGGAGTTGCTGGCATGGCCTCTATTGAGGATGATTTTGTCACGGACCTCTACACCGCCTCTACCTTAGACACCTTCCTCTTTTTCACCAATAAAGCACGGGTGTTCTGGCGCAAGGTCTATGAACTTCCCATGGCCGGTCGTACGGCGCGGGGTCGAGCTGTCGTTAATCTCCTGGAACTGGCTGAAGGCGAAAAATTAGCTGCCATCCTCTCGATTCCTGGTTTGGCTGATGCAGATGAGAGCCACACCATCCTTACGGTTACCAAGAAAGGCAGGGTCAAGAAAACCAGTATTGCCGAGTACAAGAAGCCTGTCCGTAAGGGGAAGTTGGGCCTGACCATTAACGATGATGACGAGATGCTCTGCGCTGCCATGACCTCTGGTGAAGATCACGTCTTTCTGGTCACGAAAAACGGCTTATCTATCCATTTTCATGAGGATAATGTCCGAACCATGGGGCGCACCGCTGCCGGTGTTAAGGGGATAACCCTTGCTGAAGATGATGAGGTGGTGGCCGCTGTTGTCCTGAAAAGCCATGAAGAGGATGACTCCATTCTTACGGTCACAGAAAACGGCTACGGCAAACGAACTGCGGTGTCTGATTATCGCCTCCAGAAACGAGGCGGCAAAGGTGTCTTTGCTATTAAGACCAGTGAGCGGAACGGTAAGGTGGTTGGAGCACTCCAGGTGGTGGATGAAGACCAGGTCATGCTCATTGCGGATTCAGCCAAGGTTATCCGGCTGCCTATGGACTCCATGCGGATCATCGGGCGCAATACCCAGGGTGTCAAGATGATCAATCTCAATGAAGGAGAGAAGGTCGTGGCCCTGTCGATGCTGGCTCGCAATAGCGATGATGACCTAGAGGAGGATTTTTCAGAGGGCGATGCAGATAATCAGGATGGTGTAATTGATCAGATTGATCAGGCGGATCAGACGGATCGAACGGATCTGACCGACGACATCCCGCAAAATACAGAGCAGGATACGCAGCAAGACACACAGCAAGACACGGACAAGGGCGCTGATGGAACACCGATCGATTAAACAGACAGCGGTTATCGGAGCAGGCAGTTGGGGAACTGCCTTAGCCAAGCTCTTGGCGGATAAGGTGGCGGACAAAGGAGAGCAGGTTCTTCTTTGGAGCCATCGAGCCGAGCATGTGGATGCGTTGCGCCGGGACCGGGAAAATCGAAAATATTTGCCCGGCGCTGCCTTGCCGGGCAATCTGCACGCGGTGAACAGCTTTGACCGCCTGTCTTCCTGTCAATGTCTGGTCATGGCAGTGCCGTCCCATGGGTTCCGTGAAGTATTCCGCCAACTCATCCCCCAGCTTCAAGATGGAACCTATCTTGTCTCTGCTGTTAAGGGGATTGAGATTGAGAGCGGCCAGACCATGTGCGAGGTCATGCACCAGGAACTTTCCCGACAGAACAGAGCCGACAGCATGTTCGTCGGGGTTCTGAGCGGTCCCAGCTTTGCCGATGAAGTTGCCACAGGTCAACCCACTGCGGTCACGGTCGGTTTTTCAGACAGCAAGGCGGCCCAAGCGGTACAGCATCTTTTTTCTACATCGTTTTTCAGGGTCTACACCAGTTCGGATACGATCGGTCTGGAGATTTCCGCAGCCATGAAAAATGTGATCGCCATTGCCGCTGGTATTTCCGACGGCTTAGGCTACGGGCTGAATACGCGGGCCGCTTTGATTACCCGAGGCCTGGCGGAAATTACCCGCTTGGGTATCGCGCTTGGGGCAGATCTGCTCACGTTTTCCGGGCTCGGCGGGATGGGCGACTTGGTCCTGACCTGCACCGGTAGCCTGAGCCGTAACCGAACAGTGGGGCTCAAGCTCGGCGAAGGACGTACCCTGCAACAGGCCTTGGCAGAGATGACAATGGTCGCTGAAGGCGTCAGGACAACAAAATCTTGCTATAATCTGGCCGCCACAGTCGGCGTTGAGATGCCCATCCTGGAACAGACCTACCAGATCCTTTATGAGGACAAACCCTGTCGGGCAGCGGTGCAGGATTTGTTTGGGCGGAGTCTGAAGGAGGAGTAGGCGGAAGCCGATCAGGGGAGGGAAGATGCTTTGCTTGCTGCTTCTGCTATCATCGAGCCCGCCGCATAGCTGCCAGATAACGCAACGTGAGTCGACATCCGCCGATCGTTAGGCGGAACAGGGTGCGCACCCCAAAGCGTCGCACCAGGTAGAGCGCATTATTCATAAAGAAATTAACCTGAAGATTGGTCAGCAATACCTCTGCATAATAGGCCCGCAGGCTCATCTTGCTCGGTCGGATGGAGATATTGCTGAAACTCCATTGCTCGTAATCCTTGACATCGAAGAGCAGCCGATCCTCGAATTCCTGAAAAGCAGGCAGCCCCGGAAAAGGGGTCAGGGGTGAGAGCGAGGAAATCTCTGGTCGCAGCTCACGGATATAGCGGCGAAAGGCCTTAAAGTCAGCATGGTCCCAGTCTGGATGAAAAATGAACGAGGCCCAGGCATCCACCCCCCATTGGCGCAGTAAACCCGCCACCTCCAGATTGTCTTCCACCGTAGCCTTTTTCTGATAGCGAGCCAGCTCGCTGGGATGAAAGGATTCATACCCCACCAACACTGCTCTGAGGCCGTGTTTCGCAAAACGGCGAACGTTTTCCCGGTTATGCAGGACGCTCTGCACTGACCCGTAGCAGAGGAAATTCTTACTGATTTTTTCCTGCGCAAGAAAATCACAGAGCTGCTCCAGTCGCTCACCGTTGCACAGAAAATCATTATCAATGATCATGATGCTCGGCTCGTTGATCTCGCGGATTTGGTGAAAGATCACCTCCATCTCCTGGTGGGCCTCTTTCCCTCCCTCGATTCGCCAGCGCAGGCAGAAGGTGCAGCAGGTACTGCATCCTTGCGAGGTCTGGAGGAGGGCGCAGGGTTTATAACCGAAATAACTGTACTGGCTCCTGTACTGCTGACAGGAACTGCGGTCTGGTACCAGGTACTCGTTTTTTTGGAGACGGATATTTTTAGGGATTCCTTTTCGCACCGCAAGGACGCCGGGGATGTTAGTAGTATCAGGGAGATCGCTGGTTTTTCTGTTGTTCGTTCGAACCTCGCTTGAAGGAGCAGCAGCTGAGGCACCTAATGCTGAGGCACTTAAGGCATCAAAGAGGCCATGTAGCCCAGCCTCCGTGGTTACGTGCATCACGTAATCAATGGCCGGATCAACAAAGGCCTGGGGCATGACTTGGGCTTGAG
>JBATKL010000136.1:0-3183 GCA_049669385.1 Candidatus Electrothrix sp.
GAGCGAGCCAAAGCCAAGTAGAGATCTTTCTTGGTCAACGAAAAACGTTTTGCTTTCTTTGAGTTGGCAACAACAATACCGTCGTACCCGATCTTTACCTCAGTTATCTCCTTGACCCCGTTGCTCACACAGTCGTCATATTCGGATTTCTTCATCCTGCGGGAGCAGTTGGTGATATCCGGGGTGTCAATACCGGTACCGGCACAGAACAGTTTCATTCCTCCGCCTGAACCGGTTGATTCAATCTTCGGGGTTTTAAAGGAACTGGTCTTGCCAAATCGTTCCGCCACCGTGGTTGCAAAGGGGTAGACTGTGGATGATCCCACAAGAGAGACATAGTCTCTCCCGCCTGCCCATACATCGGAGGCCAGCAGCATACAGGCTGCAATCAACAACGTTTTCTTCATTTTTTCTCCTCGTATTCCGTTCTCTTTTACGAAATTCTTCTGTTTGTTATTTCACTCTTTTCAGAGCAAGCTCAAGGATTACCACCGCCGTTCAAATTTCATCCGCAGATACACAGCCAGTCCGTTCATGGAGATCAGAACCGTTAACAGCACGAGAATGGCAGCGGATGTGCGCTCGACAAAGGCGCGTTCCGGTGAATCGGCCCAGAGAAAAATCTGCACCGGTAAACCGGTGGCCGGGTCCGTGATACTGCCCGGCACATCGACAATAAAAGCGACCATGCCGATCATCAGCAGGGGGGCGGTTTCGCCCAAGGCCCGTGACAGGCCGATAATGGTTCCGGTCATCATGCCGGGCATGGCCAGCGGAAGAACATGGTGGAACACCGTCTGCATCTTGGATGCGCCCACACCGAGAGCAGCCTCGCGAATGGAAGGCGGCACTGCCTGTAATGAGGCCCGGCTGGCGATAATGATCGTGGGCAGGGTCATCAGAGAGAGAACTAACCCGCCGACCAGGGGCGATGAGCGGGGCATACCGAAAAAGTTCAGGAACACGGCCAGTCCCAACAGGCCGAAGACAATGGAGGGCACTGCGGCCAGATTATTGATATTCACCTCGACCAGATCGGTCCACCTGTTTTTCGGGGCAAACTCTTCCAGATAGATAGCAGAGGCGACAGCGACCGGAAAGGAAAGCACCAAGGTCACCAGCAGGGTAAAGAGCGAACCCATCACCGCTCCTCTGATACCGGCCAGCTCCGGCTCCCGCGAATCACCGGCCTGAAAAAAGGTGGTGTTAAAATGCCGCTCCAGTCGCCCCTGCGCGATAAGCTGATCAATCCACTGCATCTGCTTATCCGACACGGCGCGCTCCGACTCCGGGGTATCTCTGTCGATTCGGCCCTTCATCAGCATGTCGGCCAGATCATCGGCAGGCAGCCACAGAGAAACGGTCTTGCCGATCAAGGCCGGATCAGCCGTCACCATCTTCTGCAATGTATATGCGGCACCGGAGCTGACCAGCCTGTACATTTCCCGTTTATCCTGTCGTGACGTAACATCAGGCAAGACATCTCGCATGGCCTGCTTAACCAGCTTGCCGTAATTCGCCTTCACCAGACTGTTGACATCCAGAACCTCGCGGTCAAAGTGAACATCCAGCAGGATATCGGTACGGAGAAAGGCTGACCAGCCATTGGAGATAATTGAGGCGAACAGGAGCACGAGAAAGCCGAGACTCAGCATCACGGCGGAAAAGCTCAATCTGCGAAAACGATCCTCTTTCCGACGACGACGGATCAGATTGCGTTCAGCGCGTTCCATAGCTGATGCTCCTGTTGTTATCTTGTTCTTTTTCTGATTACCCATGTTCTTCCCGATAGATATATCATTTCCTGCTTACTTGACCCGCAGGTTCTTTCTTTTTCGTTGAAGCTGTTTATACCGAACACAGATTACAGCGGGGTTAGGTGTTTGTTAGGATTATGTTAGCTGCTCTCTCCTCCAAGCATTGTGCATTGCCCTATGTCTGCGTTATAGCTGTCCGGTTGAAGCCGAAGAAAGAACGGTTTCCTTTTGAACAGAGCTTGTCTGCCATACCCTGAGATGCCGAAGGATAAATCTGGGATGCTCTTCCTTTTTGACCATGCTGTAGAAATCGCAGCTATGGCAGCTGCCAACTTTCTTTGCATTGCTCTCCTGCCGCTCACTCTTGCACAAAGAAGCAGTAGCCACGAACCAGCAGCAGCGTCCGCCATTTTCACCGCCATGTATGCCATCTGCCTGATGTACGGCAGCGACGGAACAAACTCCGAACAAGGCCGCAGTTCTTCCTCCCGGCTCTCGACCGCATTCTTTGAACTCCCAGCAGTTCAGCTTGTTCTTTTCACCGTCATGGCTACTGTCATCATCCTGCCGTATCGCCAAAGCATATTGTTCATCCGGCGTTCTCAGTTTCATACTTGCTCCCCTGCCCCGGTTGCGGTGGTACGCAGATAGAAAACCCAGCACTGCCACGGTACGATATCCTCATGGCACATACTGGGACAGCCGGAAAAATGCTCTTCTTGTACAGGACAACGTCCGTACTGCAAGTTGCAGATCATTTTCGCCGCTTTTTCCAAAGCTCGTTCCAGGATGCTTTCGTTTCGTTCCTGCATGATACGCTCCTCCTTTGAAATGTTCAGCTGTTTGCTTGACAGCTTTTCGCTTCGTTTACCCCCTTATTCAACCAGACAATTATTAGAAAATAATTCAGGTAAGATTTTAAATTGATGAGACAAAACAATCATTCAAGGTCATTTTGCTGAAGCTTTTCTGCCTGTCCTCTCCTTCCTCACTCATACTCTTCCCGATATTTCCGAACAATATGCAGGGCGATGACATTCAGAATCAAGGTCACGATAAAGAGCAGAAGCCCCAGAGCAAAGGCGGCCATGGTCTTGGGGCTGTCAAATTCCTGATCCCCGACCAGCAGGGTGACGATCTGCACGGTCACCGTGGTTACCGCTTCAAGAGGATTTGCCGTGAGGCGAGCAGAAAGCCCGGCAGCCATGACCACGATCATGGTTTCACCGATGGCCCGTGAAACCGCAAGCAGCACTCCGCCGACAATACCGGGCAGAGCAGCAGGCAGCACCACCTGCATCACCGTCTCGTTCTTGGTCGCTCCCAAACCGTATGAGCCATCCCGTAAGGACTGGGGCACAGCATTGATGACGTCATCGGAAAGAGAGGAAACAAAGGGAATAATCATAACCCCCATTACCAGACC
>JBATKL010000137.1:0-3925 GCA_049669385.1 Candidatus Electrothrix sp.
GTGTAGATGGCCGCCTCGTCCATGCGGGTGAGGGCATCGCCGAGCAGGATTTTAGCCCTTTCCTCTGCAATCGCTTCCCTGGCATTATCCAGCAGCTCCTGTAACAATGGATCATCCGGCCCTTGGCCTTCCAGCACATCCAAGGCATCGCGGATACGCTGGCGGATCCTGCCGCGCAGTTCTTCGGTGGCGGCCTTAGTGAACGTGACCACCAGGATTTCATCCACACTCAGGTCCTTTTCCAGGAGCAGACGGAGAAAGAGGAGGGCGATGGTGTAGGTCTTGCCGGTTCCGGCACTGGCCTCGATGAGGATTTGGCCGTGCAGGTTGAGGGTTAGGGGGTTGAGTGGGTGCATGGGGGATTTTTTTTTCAGACGTTCTCAGGTATTCTCAGGGTGTTACTCTGAGCTGATAGTGCGCCGCTTTGGGGCAGAGGGGAATTCCACAGGTTAAACGGAAGGAAAAACAATCATTCCTTAAGCGTAGCTAGTTTTTTGAGAAAATAACCGGGAAGTTCATTATAGTCAACCTGATCAGGCAGGATCTTTGCCAGGGCTTCGGCGATATGGAGCCCTTCCTGAAACAGCCTGTGAGCTGCTTCTTTGTTGCCGGTTTCATCCGATAATTGCCCAGATTTATATAAGGATACGGACAGATCGCGGAGGGATTCTGGGGTTTCTCCGACGCGTTCTATTATTTTCCGACTGATTTCGAGGCTCTCGTGGTAGGCCTTTTGTGCGTCCTCTAACTCTCCGAGGCGCTGGGAGGTGTTTCCGACATTATCAAGGGATACGGACAGATCGCGGAGGGATTCTGGGGTTTCTCCGACGCGTTCTATTATTTTCCTCCTGATTTCGAGGCTCTCGTGGTAGGCCTTTTGTGCGTCCTCTAACTCTCCGAGGCGCTGGGAGGTTTCACCTGATTTATTTAAGGATACGGACAGATCGCGGAGGGATTCCGGCGTCTCTCCCACACGTTCGATGATCCGCCGACTGATGGACAACATCTCATCGGCAAGAGCCGCCGCCTGTTTATACGACCCATTTTTCAGCAAGACAGTATAGGCTCGGTCCGCAACCTTCAGAGCATCGTGGTTTTGAGCCTGGCCTATCCGTTCCCATTCGGCTACCAGAGAGCGATCATAGTCGGACAAAGAAAAGACGGTGCTTTGGTGCTGTTGAGGGGCGGGTGGGTGGACGGGTAAGGCGGATTCTTCCTCAAGCCAATTTTTCGTCACCAAGGTGAAATTCCGAATCGTCCACAGATCCGGGCTCATCTCCCGGACCATAACCCGCTCCGTTTCCGGCAGAATAAGGATCAAAGGACGATTACGGGCATTGCGCAGCTTTTCCCGCTGCTCATTAAGACGAACCAGAAAGTTCATCCGGGCTTGCGGCCATTCCTCACCTGATTCCCTGGTCAAATCAAGCCAACAGGGCGCATTCAGGGCCTGTGCATGGAGAGGTGGCGTGAGCAGTTCGGGCAGCAGAACCTGGATAAGATCTTCAGGGGTGGTTGGTAGTTCTATGTGCAGGCGGGTCACCCTGGCCCGGTGGATATCAGCCAGTCGCTGCCGAAAGACAGCGACCACCAGGGGATGACGGGTGAAGATAAAGCCGAGGGCAAAGTATTCACTCCACTCCAGGTGCTGCTTCAGGCGCAGCCAAGCCTGTTCACCCTCCAAAGAAAGGGAGGCGGGCTGGCTCATTTTGGCTGCTCTGCCAAATCGAAAAAGCCCCGCTTCCGTATCTCCTCAATCAGGACCGGGTGAATATCGTACCAGGGTTCGCCGTTAAGGTAGTTCATGATCAGATTGGTATCCAAATACCGGGCCAGGGAGGGTAACGCCTCCACGGAAACGAGTTCCTCTCGGTTGGAGGTATGAATTTTCGCCAACCAGCGGGCATCCTCATCAGCCAAGGGAAGCATACCGTTTTTTAGATCCAGCACAGCCCGTTCAATAATTTCTCTATCCACCATTTTTTCCGGCCTTGGATCAAGCATGCAGGAAACGAGGCACTCCCTAATCAGACGAAAGAAATCACGCAGATCGCCCCCGGAGATATGGGCCAAAAAGGCGAGATCATCCCGTGAAAAAATGTCCTGCCAGTCAGGATAGCGGTTACTGATAACCTGTTCCATCACCCCGATGCCTTCTGCATCCTGCCCGTTATCTGCTTTTTTGCGCACATGAATATTGGGCCATTGGGTTACAGGATGACCGCCAAGATTGCGACCGAGATTCTGCGACAGGGCCAAGAGAAAGGGCGGCACCGTATAAACCACATGGAGCTTAGGAAAGGCGAGGTTCGCCGCCTGCCCGGAGAACAGCTCACGAACACTGGCATAGACCTTTTCCGCATCTTCTCCCAGCCCCCGTATCTGTTCCACCGAGTCTACCAGGAAAACAACCTTCTTGTCCGGGTCATCTGTTTTTTCCCGGATTTCCCGCACCAATTCATCAACAAACTGTTGCGCATCCTCAATCAGGCGGGTCAGGTGACCGCGCAAATGCTTCTGAATACGCTGTTTAAAATCCGGTTCTGTTTTTAGCTTCAGACCCAGGTCAGCAGCACCAATACCCGCCTTGGCCTTCAGGCCGAGTTTTTCTATCTCGACTTCCGATTGGAGAAAGTTTGTCAACCGATCCCAATACGAGCTGGTCAGCGGCTCCAAGGAAAGATCTGTCCTTTCCGCCGCCTTGTTGCTCAAGGCGGCCATCAGGGAGAGAATAAAGTCAGACAGCTCAACCGGCTTGGTATTCATGAGGTAGTCCAGCATGTTGACCAGAAAAACCACACAGCCGTTGTCTTCTAATAATTTTTTCAGACGGAGGAGCTCCGTACTCTTGCCGTTGCCGCGAAAACCAGTAAGCAGATTAACGCTTTCAGACTCTTCCAGATCAATACGCTGAAATAAACGAAGGATAGGATCTTTGGCCTGATGCGCACCAAGAGCGGGCACATAATAGGGATGATCTGGAGGAAGAGGGCGGGCACCTTCTTCCCCTAATGTTTTGTAAAAAATACGTAAAGGATCTGTAGATTGCATAGTCGGAAGTCACTCCAATGCTGAGATGAGAACGTGTTGACTCACTTCTCTTGAGCCCGAGCCACAGCCCGTTTAAACCCGTCTACGGACTTGGCAATTACCTCTTTATCCACACAAAAGGCCAATCGGATATGACCGGGGGTGCCAAATCCTTGACCCGGAACGGCCAGGATTTTCTCTTCCTGAAGCAATGTGCAAAACGCCACATCATCTGCAATGGGTGTTTTGGGAAAGAGGTAAAAGGCCCCTTTAGGTAAAACATACTCTAAGCCTGCCTCATCCAGTACTTCGCAGAAGACCTTACGCCTTTGCTCATAAATAGAGGTATCCACGCTCTCCTCTTGCAGTTCAGCCACTGCCCGTTGCATCAGAGCAGGCGCATTGACAAAACCGAGGATGCGATTGGCCAAGGTCATGGCATTGAGCAGGAGATCCTTTTCATGCATTTCTGGATGAACGGCAATATAGCCAATTCGTTCGCCGGGCAGCGAGAGATCCTTGGAATAGGAAGAGACCACGATAGAGTTGGTGGTGGTCGCCATGATAGAGGGTGCTTTTGCTCCGTCAAAAACGATTTTCCGATAGGGTTCATCGGAAATTAGATAAATCGTGGTGCAAAACTTTTCCCCGGCCCTGTCCAGTAATGCGCCGAGAGCAGCCAGAGATTCTGCGCTGTACATCTGGCCGGTGGGATTATTGGGGCTGTTGATCAGAAGAGCCTTGGTTTTTTCTGTCAGAGCTTCCTCGATGGCTGCAAGATCAAGCTGAAACTCGTCGTCAGTCGGCACGATTTTGACCGCACCGCCGTGGTTGTCCACGTAGAAATGGTACTCAACAAAAAACGGACTCAGGATAACGACCTCATCGCCGGGGT
>JBATKL010000138.1:0-4440 GCA_049669385.1 Candidatus Electrothrix sp.
CTGCTGATTTTGCATAACCGGCTTTCTCGTTTTTCTCTTGCATCATCGTTACCTTTAAAAAGAAGGGCAAAATTCATCCTGTCATAGTACTTGATTTCAATGGATTGCGTAACCCAAAAAAACAGCCTGAGCAAGTGGGCAATTCTTCTCCTCTCATCCAGGACCGCTGCCGCCTTTTCCTCTTGACTTTTCAGGGAAGAAAGATAAAAAGAAGGTTACTCTGTATGAGTTAAATTGTGACCCACTGGTTGTGTCTTTATATTAAGAATGGAAACTACGAAAAGGAGTTCGCGTTGACGCCGACTCCAACATACAGGAACTGATGAAATTATGCTGAATAAAGCGATGTTAATAGGCAACCTCGGAGCTGATCCCGAACTGCGGTACACTCAAAGCGGAGTAGCAGTAGCAAGTCTCAGAATTGCCACCAGCAGGCGCTGGAAAGACAAGGAAGGACAACAGCAGGAACAGACAGAATGGCATAATATTGTTGCCTGGGATCGTCTTGGAGAAATCTGCAACGAGTACCTCCATAAAGGCTCAAAAATTTATGTAGAAGGCAGGCTCCAAACCAGAAAATGGCAGGATCAGAGCGGTAATGATCGCTACACAACAGAAATTGTTGCCTCGGATGTGCAGTTTCTTACCCCGCGCGGTGAAGGTGGGGGAGGTTATAGCGGCGGTGGTAGCGGGAGTGGTGGCGGCGGAGGATACGATCCAGGCCCTGCTGGCGGCGGCAGCAACAACAACTCCTCGGCAGGCTCAGGCTATGACGACTTTGGTGGCGGACAATCTGGCGGCCAAACAGGCGGGGGCACAGGAAGCGACGTTCCTTTCTAAACAGCTACCTCTCTGTTTCCTCTGTTTCCTCTGTCTCAAGGGCGAAGAGTCACCTGCGACTCTTCGCCATTTTTATTTTCTCCGCCTTGAGATAACTCAGTTTTCCAACCGGAACCTCCGTAACCAGAAAAATTTCATTGGACAAATTTCATTTTGTTCTTATTTTTTCTTTGGCATTGGAAAATACGTCTCAGAACTCGAAATATCAGCTCATAACAGTTCCCCCTTTCATTCTTTAAGCATACCTATAACTTAATGAATATTGAGAAGCCTGAAAAACAACAAAGCATATGGAATACTATAAAATTCTCGGTGTTGAAAAAACAGCATCCGCAGCTGAAATAAAAAAATCCTACCGTAAACTGGCCTTGAAATATCATCCGGATAAAAACCCGGACAACAAGGAGGCCGAGGACAAATTCAAGCAAATCAGCGAGGCCTATGCTGTTCTTTCCGACGAAAAGAAACGACAGGAATACGACACCTACGGATCAGCCGGATTTCAGCAGCGTTATTCCCAGGAAGACATCTTCCGGGGTTTTGATATCAATGATATCTTTAATCAGTTTGGCGGTGGTGGCGGCGGGCGTACCACCTTCCGTTTCGGCGGTCAAGGAGGCGCTGCTGGCGGCAATCCCTTTGATTTTTTCAGCCAGGCAGGCGGAGGAGCTCAGGGCGGTGGATGCGGTGGCGGTGGATGCCGCCCCCAACCAGTCAAAGGGCAGGATCAAACCTATGAACTGGCTATCACCCTTGAGGATGTTCTCAACGGCGGAGAAAAAAATATCAGTCTGCGCCGGGATGGTGGCAACCAGAATATTGCGGTCAAAATACCCAAAGGGATTGAATCAGGAAAACGCCTGCGCCTGTCCGGTAAAGGAGCCCCCTCTTCTTCCGGTGGGCCTCCCGGCGATCTTTACCTCAAAGTGACTGTTCAGTCCCACGAAATTTTTACCCGTGACGGCGACAATCTGATTACAGAGAAAAAAGTGCCTTTCAGTCAGGCCTGTTTGGGAACGGCTGTAGAAATAACCTCGCTGGACGGACGAAAATTCAAGTTGAAGGTGCCTGCTGGGGTACAGCAGGAAGCCAAACTGCGCATCAAGGGGCATGGCCTGCCGTCGGGTCCCATAGGAGCACAGGGAGACATCTATGTTAAAATTTTTGTCGACATCCCCAGGCAGTTAACCGAGGAACAGGAAGAAGCTATCCAAAAGCTGGCCAACGTAGGATTATAATTAAAACCTTGCGGTTACTGACTGATACGCGATGAAGGTCCTTACCATCTTTGGAACCAGACCAGAAGCCATTAAAATGGCTCCGGTTATCCACGCCCTTGTTGCTGCGCCTGAATTCACGGTCAAGGTCTGCGTCACGGCCCAACATCGCCAGATGCTGGACCAGGTACTGGAGCTTTTTTCCATCAGGACGGACTATGATCTCGACGTCATGCAGGACAATCAGGATCTCTTTGATCTGAGTTCGCGGATTCTTATCGGCTTGCGCGAAGTTCTGCAGCGGGAAAAACCGGATTTTGTTCTTGTTCAAGGAGACACCACCACCTGCTTTATCGCCAGCTTGGCTGCTTTTTATCTCCGAATTCCTGTTGGCCATATAGAGGCGGGCCTGCGGACGGCTGATATTTATGCGCCGTTCCCGGAAGAGGCTAATCGGGCCATGACCTCGCGACTGGCAGTGCTCCATTTCGCTCCGACAGAACAGTCCTGCCACAATTTGTATAACGAGGGTATTGCGAAAGACAGTGTGCATCTGACCGGTAATACCGTTATCGACGCCCTGCTCTGGGTACGACAGCAAACAGGTGCAGAAATCGATCCTGAACCCTTTGGTCCGGCAGGGCCTCTTGTCCAGGAGGGGCGGCCTTATGTTCTGATCACCGGTCATCGCCGAGAAAACTTCGGTCACGGTTTTCAGAATATCTGCGAGGCCATTGCGGTGCTGGCGAACAGGCACCCAGAAATCGGTTTCATCTATCCTGTTCACCTGAATCCCAATGTTCAGCAGCCGGTGAATGCCCTGCTCGGGAAGAAAAAAAATATCTATCTGATACCACCACTGGACTATGCGCCCTTTGTCCAGGCAATGGGGCAAGCCCGCCTGATCCTGACGGACTCCGGTGGAGTACAGGAAGAGGCCCCCTCACTGGGCAAACCGGTTTTGGTCATGCGTGAAAGCACGGAGCGACCTGAGGCTGTAGAGACGGGAACGGTCCGCCTAGTCGGGACAAATAAGGAATTGATCATTCGAGAAACAGAACGTCTTTTAACCGACGAGAAGGCCTATCAGAGCATGGCCAGCAAGAGCAATCCCTACGGTGATGGACAGGCCGCAGCACGCATTGTAGAGGTCCTCAAGACATTCCAAGCAAGCCACAGCCTCTGATTTTTTCTGATGATCTTTCCTGAGGTCTTACATACCAGTTATTTTTCAGGGGGAGGTGCATGCATCTTTCCCTGAGCTGTATTTATCTGTCTTTATACGAGGTGGAAAACTCAACCTTATCCCACGGAGAAAAAGAATGGGAGATACCACAGTTGAACAAACTATAGCTGGACAAACCATAGCAGAAAAAATTTTCGCAGCCCATCTGCGAGATTCCCCCACCCCGGAAAACATGGTCCTTGATATCGATGTGATCATGTGCCATGAAATCACCACCCCCATCGCCATCATGGATCTGGTGGACAAGGGTATGGACCGGGTGATTGACCAGAGCCGAATCAAGGCGGTTATTGATCATGTAACCCCGGCCAAGGATTCCAAAACCGCCACCCAGGCCAAAATCATGCGGGATTGGGCTAGGCGTCATGAGATTAAGGATTTCTTTGACGTGGGCCGCAACGGAGTTTGCCATGCCCTGTTCCCGGAAAAAGGCTTTATCCGACCGGGCAACACCGTCATCATGGGCGATTCCCATACCTGCACCCACGGGGCCTTTGGAGCCTTTGCCGCAGGTGTTGGCACCACAGATCTGGAGGTCGGGATTCTCAAGGGTGTCTGCGCCTTTCGGAAGCCAAAATCCATGAAAATTGAAGTCACCGGCACCCTGCCCGCTGGTGTGTATGCCAAGGACGTGATTCTTAAGATCATCAAGCAGCTCACCGTGAACGGGGCTACTGATATGGTTATAGAATTCTGCGGCCCCGTGGTGGCGGAGATGAACATGTCCTCCCGAATGACCCTCTGTAATATGTCGGTGGAAGCCGGGGCAACCTCTGGCCTCTGTCTGCCGGACAAGGTGACGGCTGAATACCTCTGGCCCTTTATTCAAGAGGATTACGCATCCATAGAAGCGGCAGTGGAGGATTTCAGCACATGGCACTCCGACCCTAATGCTGAATACGCCAAGACCATGACGCTTGATGTGTCTGACCTGCGTCCTCAGGTGACCTATGATTATAAGCCGGACAAGGTCAAGGATATTGATGAGCTGGTCGGTACCAAAATCGATCAGGTCTATATCGGCTCCTGTACCAACGGTCGCATCGAAGATATCCGGGCGGCGGCCTCTATCCTGCGGGGACGCACTGTTGCCGACTCGGTACGCGGTATTCTGACCCCGGCCACCCCGGCGATCTA
>JBATKL010000139.1:0-2554 GCA_049669385.1 Candidatus Electrothrix sp.
GACGACATCAGCTCCCGTCGAATTTAACGGTACTTCGTACATCAGAATCGGCAGTGCCACGCCAAAGCTCTCTGAGTACCCGGAACATTTCCAGAAGCTGGTTGACAATATTCGACCTTACATCTGGGAACAAGGGGTGGCCAAAAGCTTTATAACAGAAGAGGACATACTGCAACTCATTGACTATCCAAGTTATTTTTCTCTAACAGGTCAACGGCTGCCAGACAACAGAAAAGGTATTTTTGAACATCTGCAAGCCGACAGACTTATCGAGAAAGATGTTGGTGGACGCTGGAATATTAAGAATATCGGTGCCCTGTTGTTCGCAACAGATCTCAACAAATTCGATTCTTCTCTTGCCCGTAAAGCGGTCCGATTTATTGCTTATGATGGAGATAATCGGGCATCCACAGTTATCCATCGGCGGGATGACATAAAAGGCTACGCCGCAGGATTCGAAGGGCTTGTCAGCTACATCAACGGCCTTCTGCCTCGAAATGAACATATCGGAGCAGCTTTTCGAGAAGTTCAACCACTTTTCCCTGAACTTGCCATTCGTGAGTTGATAGCCAATGCATTGATTCATCAGGATTTGACAATTCGAGGAGCCGGGCCGCAGATCGAACTGTTCAGAGACCGGATAGAAATCACAAACCCCGGCCACCCATTGGTGCAGGTTGATAGAATGATTGATCTGCCCCCGCGTTCACGCAATGAAATGCTTGCTTCGTTAATGCGCCGCATGAGAATTTGCGAAGAACAGGGCAGCGGGCTCGACAAAGTAATCATTCACGTTGAATTGTATCAACTTCCGGCACCGCAGTTTCAAGCCGATGATAACTCCATGCAGGTCATTTTATACGGGCCTCGTACTTTTGCCGACATGACTTCAGATGAACGTGTTCGCGCCTGTTATCAGCATGCCGTTATAACGTATCTTAGCGGTTCAAGAATGAAAAATTCAAGCTTATGCAAACGATTCGGTATAAAAACTAAAAATGCGGCTCAGGCTTCACAGGTCATAAAAACTGCACTCAATCAGGGAAAAATCAGAGCGGCTGATCCGGGACACCCGAGAGCTGGATATATTCCCTGGTGGGCATAACTGAATACTTCTTGATCGGGTTTTGATTCTCAGGCATAAATCATCATGTCAAAAAACACCATATCACGCAAAAACAATATGTTATCACAAAGAAAACAACTAAATATTTCTTGATCGGGTTTTGATCCTCAGATAACCAGACCAACCCCGGCCTTAAAAGGCCGGGCTATTTTCGGCAGTCCCTCCGGGACGCTGTTTTTTCCCGCCCCGGAGGGGCCAACCGATAAGAGCCCACTGTTTTAACGGTGGGCATAACGACGACGATGCCATGAACGAAGCGGAAACCAGAGCAGAGCTGATCGACCCGGCCTTGGCCCAAGCCGGTTGGGGCAGAGTCGAAGCCAGCCGGGTCCGGCGGGAGGTCATTGCTCCGGGTCGTCTTCTCGGCGGCAACACACGCGGCAAGGCAGAAATCGCCGATTACGTCCTCATCTACAAAGGCCATAAACTGGCCGTGATCGAGGCCAAGCGCCGCAACCTCCCGGACACCGAGGGTGTGGGCCAAGCCAAGAGCTACGCCACCCGCCTCCAAACCCGCTTTGCCTTTTCCACCAACGGCCTGGGCATCTACCAAATCGATATGGAAACCGGGCAGGAGGACTATGTTGCCGCCTTCCCCACTCCGCAACAGCTCTGGGACGCCACCTTCCAAGAAACGGACATCTGGCGGGATCGCTTTGCCGCAATCCCCTTTGAAGACCGAGGCGGCGGCTGGAAGCCCCGCTATTACCAGCATAACGCCATCAACAAGGTTCTGGAGGCCATCGCTGCCGGACAAGATCGCATCCTCCTGACCCTGGCCACGGGCACCGGCAAAACCTGCATCGCCTTTCAACTGGCCTGGAAGCTCTTCCACAGCCGCTGGAACCTCCGGGATCGAAAGACAACCAACCAGCCCACTCGCCGCCCCCGCATCCTCTTTCTCGCTGATCGCAATATCCTGGCCAATCAGGCCTTCAACGCCTTTTCCGCCTTTGCCGAGGACGCTCTGATCCGCATCGACCCGGCCAGCATCCGCAAAAAAGGCAGCGTTCCCAGAAACGGCAGCATCTTTTTCACTATCTTCCAAACCTTTATGAGCGGCAGGGATCAAGAGGGCAAGCCCCTGCCCAGTTTTGGCGAATACCCTTCCGACTTCTTCGATTTCATTGTGATTGATGAGTGCCATCGGGGCGGTGCCAATGACGAAAGCAGCTGGCGGGATATCCTGGAGTATTTTGCCCCGGCAGTGCAGCTGGGCCTGACCGCCACCCCCAAGCGGGCAAAGAACAAGGACACCTATGCCTATTTCGGCGAGCCGGTGTATACCTACTCCCTGCGAGAGGGCATCAACGACGGTTTCCTCACCCCTTTTCGGGTCCGCCAGATCGCCACCACCCTGGACGACTATGTATACACCTCTGATGATGAGGTGCTGACCGGGGAAATTGAAGAAGGACGACGCTACAC
>JBATKL010000140.1:0-11544 GCA_049669385.1 Candidatus Electrothrix sp.
GTCTTATATGCATTCCACCTACGCGCGTAGTCACCTGTTGAGGTGATTTCCATTGAGGCACAGCAATTGAGCAAAGCCAAGCAGGAATCACGCTTCATAGATTGAAAAGTTTGTTTCAACGCTAGAAGAAACTTCTTTTCGTCTGGTGCTTGATATGTAAATTCACTCACGGCTTGAAATCCTCTTTCGTATCACAAGTTGTCCTACAATTTATGGGGGCTTCCAAAGCTCATATAAGCAGTCTATCCTCGAATTTCCCTGCCAATCCACCAACACACCGACTAAAATCCTCCCCCCGATGCTCATAACTCCTGAACATGTCAAAACTTGCGCAGGCCGGGGCCAGCAGCACCGTATCTCCCTGGGAGGCCGCAGCAAAAGCCGAAGCAACCGCCTCTTCCATATCAACGGCAAGCTGAAATCCGACACCGGCTTCCTCAGCAACTTCGGCCAAATCCGACGCAGACTCGCCGATCAGCACAACATGTTTGGCATACTGCCGGAATGACGGAACCAAGGCCGCAAAATCTCCACCCTTATTCCGTCCGCCCGCAATCAGGACAACCTCTTTTTCCGTTCCCTGCCCAAAGCCAGCCAGAGCCGCAACCACGGCCCCCACATTGGTGGCCTTGGAGTCGTTGATAAATCGGACGCCGTCAATCTCACCCACCGGGGTCATTCTATGCTGCGGCGGCTGAAAATCGGCCAGTCCATCCTTGATGCTCTCCTCTTCACAGCCAAAGGCCCGTACCGCAAGAATGGCGGCAGCGGCATTATACAAATTAACCCTGGAATGCAGCCGAGTTTCTGCAAGCTCATACAACTCGCCCTTACCTTCCGGGCCAAAGTCGGGTTCCAGGCGCACAGCCTCTCCTTCCACCCTGGCTCGGCAACCGGGATGGGTTCCGAAACTATACAGTTTTTCGCCAGCAGTGGGCGGTGCAGCCGCAAGCAAAACATCATCAGTACCGATAATCGCTGTATCCCCCCTGCCCTGCCAAGCAAACAGCTGCATCTTAGCAGCAACATACTCCTCAAAACTACCGTGCCGGTCGATATGATCCGGCGACAGGTTCAGCAGCAGGCCGATATCTGGTCGAAACTCTCCGGCTGATTCCAGCTGAAAACTGGACAGCTCCAGCACCACAACTTCGGCTTCACCGGGTTCCAGCAGATATTCCAAAATCGGGGTGCCGATATTGCCGCCCACAAAGACCTTCTTTCCCGCGCTTTGCAAGAGATGACCGATCAGGCTGGTCACGGTGGTTTTGCCGTTGGACCCGGTCACCGCGATGACCGGCACAACGATCCGGCCAGCGGCAAGGGCAAGCTCTCCAACAACGGGCACGCCCCGAGTTCGAGCTGCTGCCAGCACCGATAAATCCGCAGGCACTCCAGGACTGGGTACGACCAGATCAGCATCGGCAAAAAAGGCAGCCGTATGACCGCCTGTCTCCAGCCCTATCCTTAAATCTACGCCGCATTGCGCAAGCACTGTCTGTTCTTCTTCCGGGATCATCTCCCGAAACTCAGAAACCACGACATCCAACCCCTGTTGATGCAGATATTTCACCGCTGCCAACCCGGATTTTCCCAAACCAACCACCACGGACTTCATGCCCGCCTTTAATGCAATCATAATTTCTCAAGCAAGATAATTTCTTCTGAATTCAAAATAAAACCTGCCCCTCATCCGAGTACAATGCCTGGATCGGCACCAAACTTTGCTGTGTCTGCTGGATGATGCTGATCAATACATCCCCGGCAACGGGATCTGCTGGACTATCAACAGTGCATACTTCAATGGAACGATTCGGCTTGAGAATGAACAACACGATTGCGGTTTCGCCGTACTCAGACGTGAAGGCCTGATAATCGAATTCTTTGGTCAACTTGGTCAGCTTGATTTTCGGATCCCTGCCAAAAACATCGTTGAGCCGAAAAAAATCCAGTCCCTCGCCGAAGAGCAGCCGCCCATGCTGTTCCTGCGGAATCGCTTCATGGCGGCTATCCTGCTCCACAGGAGGAAGGGACAATTGATAGACTTCCTGCCGACCGAAATCTTCAAGAAAGTGCAAGCAGGTCAAGGCATTGATCGCATTATTCGCTGTCATCGCGAGCATACGGCCCAACCCGCCGTAATCAATCTCCTCACGCGTCTTTTTCGCCAAAGCACTTCCATAGATAGCGGGCATGCCTGCCATCCGAGAGAGGGCAATATTCTCCCGGTCAGTATCAATCAGCACGACTGAAAACCCTTCATTCATGAGTGCCTGAGCCATTGCTCGTGCCCACTTATGCGCACCGATAAAGAGAATGCCCTGCGGATTCGCCCGAGCCAGCCCAAATCTCCGCGACAACGGAACAGCAGAAAGGCCATAAATCAGTACGGTGGCAAAAACCATCAGAAAGGTGACAGGAACGAGCTCTACAGCCTGCGGATATCCTTTGGCTGCAAGCTCCAGCGCAAACACAGAAGCAACCGCAGCAGCCACAATACCGCGCGGTGCCATCCAGGACATAAACAGCCGTTCCCGCCAAGGCAATGATGAACCAATTGTGGCTGCCAGAATGGAGACAGGGCGCACCACCACAATCATGAACGCAACAAAGAGCACGCTGTCCCAACCAAGCCCTCTGATATCTTCCGGCTGAAGACGAGCTGCCAGCACCACAAAAAGGCAGGAGATCAGAAGGGTTGTCAGGGTTTCCTTGAACTCAATAACGTGCCGGATGGAAACCCACTTCTGATTAGCAAGTGTGATCCCCATGACCGTCACCGCCAGCAGCCCAGCCTCATCCTGAACAACATTGGCTGCTGCAAAGGAGGCGAACATCAGCATCAGCGACACGGGATTGTGCAAGGCATCAGGCAGCCAGAATCTTCGCAGCATCACGATCAGCACAGCGGCAGCAATAAAACCGAATGACACGCCAACAGCAAAGGTAACCCAAAAATCAAAGAGTGCCTCTGCGAGACCGTCACGAAGTCTGCTATGCCTCACTACCGTGAAGACCAAGACCGCCAAGGTTGCGCCCAAGGGGTCAACAACAATCCCCTCCCATTTCAGCAGTGAACTGACCCGACCGCGCAGCCGAAGATGCCGTAACATAGGCCCGATGACCGTGGGCCCGGTCACAACAAGGATTGCCGCCAGCAAGGTCGCCACCGGCCAGGAAAAGCCGATAATATAATGCGCAGCAACTGTGCCGAGCACTAAGGAGATCAATACGGCAAGGGTCAATATCTGCAACAACACGCCACGGATCTTTTGTTTGCTCAGCTCCCGAAAGCGCAGATTCATACCACCTTCGTATAAAATCACTGCAACAGCAAGGGAGACCATAGGGAACAGCAGTTCTCCAAAGAGCTGGTCAGGATGGAGCAGGCCAAGACCTGGCCCAACTATGAGACCAGCGATCAGCAGGAACAGGATAGACGGCAAGTGCAACTTCCATGCTGTCCACTGGGAAATAATGCCCAGAATAAAAATTCCGGTAAGTTGCAGTAAGATATCGTGCGACAAAATTGACCTCAGATTTTACCAAAAGAAATAACCTGTATATCTGGAAGATTCTCTGCAACCTTCTGATATGTTTTCAATGCTACGAGCACCTGCACAACGCATTGCAAGGGCTCGTACCATATCTTCTCCAAATGTCAGGGTAGTTTTCGTTAATGAAAAATCTCCAGCTCGGAAATTCGGCAGGTTACGATACAGCAAGGGGTTGAAAAACACGTTTTACCCTGTATTTTAGAGAGGATACGCCAACCTCTTCCACTCTTTCCGTTTTCAACAAATTTAATTCCTTAATGATGGGATGAAGTTCGGCCTGCGGATTTTTAAACCAGTCGGTTGACCATATCCGGCAGATTCTCCAGCCAAGACGTTCAAGGATGGCCTGCCGAAGCCGATCACGATCCCGTGTAGATTTTGCAGAATGATACGTAGCTCCATCGCACTCAATTCCCATCAAATAACGCCCTGGATTACCAGGATCAACAACAGCCACATCAATAAAAAATCCTGCGACACCGACCTGTGGCACACATTCAAAGCCCTTATTTTCTAATGCCGCCATAACTGCAATCTCAAAATCACTGTCTGGAGATCGCCCGCTTCCTCTTTGTGTTGTATGGAGAACCCCGGTTTCACAAAAGGCAAGAAAATCTCGAAGGGCCTGTACGCCTCGGCTGGATGAGGGACTTGCAATAATATCCTCCGACCCCATAGAACTAAAGACATGCATTCTTTTTTTGGAGCGGGTGAAAAGTACGTTCAACCTCCTCCAACCGACATCGGAATTTATCGGTCCAAATCGTTGAAAAACTTTACCTCCTGGTTCCGGCGAACCATACGTCATTGAAATAAAAATAACATCTCGCTCATCCCCCTGAACATTTTCAAGGTTCTTAATAAACAGATGTTCATTGCCGCCTGCATCTTCCGCCAGCTGCTCCTGAAACAGATTATCTTCTTTGCTCAACGCTTCCACAGCAGTTTCAATTTGCAGACGCTGACCGGCACTCATAGCCACAACGCCTAATGACTCTTTAGACTGATGCCTGAAATGATCTCGAACAGCCTCTGCAATAACCCTAGCTTCTTCCATATTTCGTCTGTCTATAAAACAGCCGCTCTGAACTCTTGAGTATTGAATACCGAACCGATCACTTTCTTTACAAGGAGATGGGAACAGCACTAAATCACTGCCGTAAAAAGAATGATTGGAAAAGGCTATAAGGCTTTCATGTTGTGATCGATAATGCCAGCGAAGTCGTCTGGCCGGAAACATGGGCAGGGTTGCATCTAAAATGCTTTCCGATTCATTGATTATTGCATTGTTTTCATCATCTTCAGTAAAAACTTTTGCAAAAAAGCTAGTCGGCGGCAGCTGCTTGGGATCACCTACGACCACCAGCTGTTTGCCTCTGGCGATTGCGCCCAAGGCATCCTGCGGTTTAATCTGTGAGGCTTCATCCATGACAACCAAATCAAACTCAATCTGACCGGGCTTAAGATATTGGGCAACCGACATTGGCCCCATCATGAAACATGGTTTCAAGGCAACCAGTGAGTCTCTCGCTCTCTGGAGAAGTTGCCGAATGGGAATATATCTGTTTTTCTTACTGCATTCATGCCTTAATAAGGCTAACTCTGTCAAGGTACTTACACGTCCTGTAGAATGTCCTGCCGGAATATCTATCTGGTCAATTTGCCAAGCTATTTTTTCACACTGTAATTTTTTGAGTCGATTGTCATACGTTCTAAAATGCTCTTGAAGAGTTTCCTGGGTACGACCGGAAAAATGTCCCCATTCAGGCTGCTCACGAAATATTTCACGGGCCAACAGATCAAAGAGACCTGCTTTATGTGCGTAATAAACTTGCTGTATTTCTATATTACCCTGCTCAACTAATGTTGCCAACCTACCCAGTCCCATAGCCTTGACTTGATTCCGCACCCGCACATAGTCAAGCCAATTTTGCAAACTCTGACCGTTCCTGAGTGCTTGATCATTTCGACAAAGAAGGGCATCCAAGCTGTCACCACTCAACTTCATCCAAGCATCCGAGTCCAGCTTTGTGATGTGCTCAACATCGCTGTATTTTTCGGCTTGAAAATCTAATGCGTTACGTAGTTTTTCTAAAAGAGCCAGAAGTATCTCAAAGGTAGAAGCTTCAGGTTGAGCGTAAATTCTCTGCTGAATGACATTAGGCAACTGCTGATCAACAATCTCAGCAACTACAAGAGTATTTCGCAGCATAGACAGAGCAGAAGAATTATCGACATCTGCCCCAAGTTGGAGGCCAAGAGATCCTTGAAACAGCTTGTTGTCATAATCGGCAGCTTCCAACTTACCAACTGCTTTTTTCAACGAAACAAGAAGTTCTATGCGATGAGCCAAATCTACTGTTGAAACAGCGTTATCTGTCAGTAGCGGCTTACAAGAGAGCAGGGCCTTATTCAAGGCTGCAAGAAGGCGAGACAGTATTCCTTTGTTTCCAACAAGCAATGTTTTGTCATTCTGCAAACCAGAAACAGGAGAAAACACCTTCTTGATATTTACTAATTCTTCCAAAAAGTTATTTAGTTGTCGTTGCACACCTTGATCAGATAAGGAATGAACTGCTCTAATAATCTCCAGAGGTAGTTCAAGCACAGCACTCCCTAAAGCTGCTTTTTGCGTGAACCCGACACCGTATTGCTGACGTACTTTTTTGTACCAGTCACGTAAAGCCTCTAAAGCAACTAAATCCGTTTCAAGTCCTTTAAGATGATTGCCGAATACTCTTTTGTAGTAGGTGTTTTCGGCTAAGGCCTTACATCTCTCAGAGTATTCCTCTGCCTTACCCAGCAAAGAATATAATAGGGTAAAACTAATCTGGCTGCTTGCCGCCAAATCAAGAGCCTGTTTGCGTACAGTACGCCAATTACTTTTAAACCACCGAAATACACCCCCTGTATCAAGGGCTACTCTGATCTCTCTCAATGTTTCCTGAGTAGGTAGCGTATCAAGATGAAAAACATTATGTAAATCATCATGTAATACACGCAACTGTTCTATCTCATTACATAGCTTGGGCAACAGGTCATCCAACTCCTCATTATCAAATCGCTCATCTCGAAGCCTCCAATAAGAAGAATTCAAATCGCTCACCAAGTCTATAAAGATTATAAACTCTGCAAATCCTGATACCGTGGACAATAGATGATCGGTAGCTTCTTTTCCTACAGCTGCTCGTATCTTTTCCAAGATATTATCTATTTTCGTCAGCTGTTCATCTATAATTTTTAGACTTTTGATAGATTTTGCCACCACCCCCAGTTCGACCGACGGCCCCACCAATCGACTCAACTGTTGCTGGCCAACGACAAAGCGATCAACTTCAGAAAAATCTTTGAGAATATCTGCCGTTACCACCTCTGCCAAAACCGCATAACGTGATTGAACAGCTTCAAAAAAAATTAAATATTGTTTACTTTTTTCAAGGATTTGACCTCTCAATAAGGGCAGGCTTTCCAAAAACTCATCCCCTTTAAGAGCAGGCAAGCTGCCAAGGTCTTCCAGCAATATTGATAGACCGTTCAGTGAATTAGTAATTTCGTTAGGTTCAGCACCTAAAGCCTTGGCAAGTTCGATCCTCTCCTTGTTCAGATTCCGT
This sequence comes from Candidatus Electrothrix sp., assembly GCA_049669385.1. Lineage (GTDB taxonomy): Bacteria > Desulfobacterota > Desulfobulbia > Desulfobulbales > Desulfobulbaceae > Electrothrix. The sequence goes on from JBATKL010000140.1 coordinate 7,169, forward strand.
AAAGTATGCTGCCAATCTTCTAAGGCAGATTGGACACGATCAAGATCAAATATTTGTAAATCAGCATTGCGAACGCCATACCAAGGATGATGCTGTAATTTATCTACACCATCAAGTTGTTTGACCACATCTTGATAAACCTTATGAAATGACTTAGCCAAATCTCCCAGTCGCTGCTGAGCCAGTACATCCAAGCTGTCGCCGTCATAACCTTCTGGATGTAGGATTTCTGGATTACAGTCAAGCATCTCCCGATATCGGGTTGCAGCCATAAAAATTTCCTGCAAAGTCTTTCCTGTGCTCTTCCAAGGCTGATTGATTCGCTCGGCATGTCCTTTCAAAGCTATTTTCAGCTCTTCATAACGAAGAATGTCAACGTCTATATTCTTGGGTAGACGGTAATGCCCATGTTTATTCAGACGATCTCCAACTTCATCAAGCACTTTTCGCTTTTGAGATTTATGGCTATGCAACTCCAGACAAAACTCACCCAGCCCGACAGCATCAAGCCTCCGGCTAACTACTTCTAAAGCGGCAAGCTTTTCAGCAACAAAAAGTACACGCTTACCACGAGCCATAGCAGCAGCAATTAAATTCGTGATAGTTTGCGACTTACCAGTTCCAGGAGGCCCTTCAATGACCAAATTCTTGCCATTAATCGCATCAATTAGGGCACTATGCTGTGAGCTATCCGCATCATCAATCAACGGATATTTCGCATGAACATCTTCAATATCATCAATCTGGTATTCTTCACCAAAACCCAAGTCCCCTCTGCCACCGCCTTCCTCTCCCTGTTCAGTTTTATAACCGGATAGGAATTCCATAACAACAGGGTGATTAAGAAGACCTGAGCCTTGTGGCCAGCATGTGGGGTCGAGATCAAGGTACATCAAAAGTTTGCTAAAATTCAGCAGGGTCAACGTAATAAAACGGCGTAATCGCCAACGTGGCTGATTCTCCTTAATTAAAACCTGTACCTCTTCAAAGTAAGCTTCTGGATTTGTATTTTCATCAAGACTTGGCAAAGCCAAGGCAAAGTCGATACGCAGTTTTTCCCGTAATGAAAGGTTTGGAAGAATATCCTCGCCAGAATAACTTATAGTGTATTCATAAGTCTTTGTTTGCTTATTCAGTCGTCCTTTTTGCAAACGGACAGGCAACAAAAATAGAGGGGCTAACCGAGCATGGTTATGATTTTTATTGTCTTTATATTCATACCACTCCAGAAAACCGAATGCCAGATACAGAATATTCGCTCCCACTTCCTGGATAGCTGACTCAGCAGTCTGCATCAGAGTTTTCAGCTGCTCTTCCAGTTCGTCTGGGGAAAGCAAGACCTGAATAGAATCATCCAGATGTTTTTCGGTTACTGTCTTTTCTGCCGGTTTAGGTACTTCATAAGCAGTCTTCAGCCCTAAATGCTCAGCCCATTGTTGAGCTGTCGGCTTTTCTTTTAACCAAACCTGCTTTCTCAACCGATCCTGCTGCTTTTCTGTAACTTTTTCAATTTTGATATAACCTAATGCCACCTGATCTTCAAGGGTTGGTTCCTGAACCGGTAAGAAGTGTAACTCTTTGTCAGTCAGCATTTTTTCCACTAGCTGATCTGGCAGTTCATCAATAATACGCAAATTTCCTTTTTTTGTATGCCGAAAATTGATCAGACGATTGTGCGCAGAAAGATCTAAAAGGCGTAAACGAAGCTTTTTAAGCGCCTTGAATGCAACATCATTCTTATCATCACCTGCACTCAGATCTACCATTTTACAACTCTCATAGAAAACGAAAATATTCGTTTCAAGGGTTTAACGGAAATTTTCAGTTGCAAAGCCGAGTTGCCAAGCTAGTGCTTTGACACAGCTAAGATTCAGGGTTGATACCTTCTGCTTTTTTTGCCTGACAGCATGTTGCGATACATCTAACCCTAAGTTTTAAATTTTACGTAGCAATCGCCCTGATGTGTTAGATGCCTTGAATGAATACAAGAGGGGACACATTAAATCTGGCACTTATTTCTTTTATTTGCCTGATATTCAGCCCCCTTTTTCCCTTTAAAACCTCAGAAACCACCCCTTGGCTACCAATTTCAGGAAGATCTGATTGTTTTAAACCATGCTCACCCATTAAATAGCGCAATGCATCTACAGGAGTGCCATGTATATCAGGAAGATTATTATTTTCGTACGCTTCGACTAAACTCCCAATAGATTCCATAAGAGATGCCAAAGGGTGATTCTCATTTTCACCAACTTCATCAATCAGGCTATCAAGTAAGGAAACAAGATTTTCATACTCAACTTCTGAGTGAGGGACAGAAAATATATTTTTGATAGATGGCCAAACACTGGCTATGTTTTCAAGATGCTGTTCCATTATCAGCCCTCCTTCCATTTATTCTTGTCATATTCGCTGTGGGTTAATACGTGGCGAATATATACCCGTTGCGTATTATAGTGAATTGCAGCAATCAACCTCACTTTATTCCCACCTATATTGAAAACAGTTAACCCCTCAACCTTATCTGCGCTAGGAAAAACAGCTCTCAATTCAGCAAAGTTCTCAATAGTTGAGTGGTTAATAATGCGATACCATGAATCAAGCGCACTCGAACAATCTGGATATTTTTGTGCGAAATCTAATAATCGCTTGCGAGTTATAATACGCATACTTAAACAATATCTCTTTTTGAGATAAAATCAACCTCGAATTATCGCAACTTCAAAGTAGCCAACGCCATCAACCCAAGGATAATAGAAATAATCCAAAAACGAATCACCACCCGAGGTTCCGCCCACCCCTTCTTCTCAAAATGATGATGAAACGGAGCCATCAAAAAAATACGCTTACCGCCGCTTATCTTGAAATACCCTACTTGCAGAATCACCGACAGCACTTCCATCACAAAAATCCCACCAGCAATAGCGAGCAAAAACTCCTGCTTAATAATGATAGCCACCGCACCCAAGGCCCCGCCTAAAGCCAATGACCCCACATCGCCCATGAAAATCTGGGCCGGATAGGTATTGAACCAGAGAAAACCAAGACAGGCCCCGACAATGGTGCCGCAGAACACCGCCACCTCACCGGCTCCCAGCACATACGGCAGCTGCAAATAATCGGAGATCAGCACATTACCCGCTGCATAGGCAAAGATGAAATAGACCGCAGCAGTGATCATCACGGTCCCACTTGCCAATCCGTCCAGTCCGTCGGTCAGATTAACCGCATTGGAAGAGCCAACAATGACCGCCACAGCAAAGGGAATGTACCACCAGCCGAGATCAGGCTGAATCCCTTTCAAAAAAGGCAGGCTTAGATTGCCGTCATAACCAGGATGCAAATGCAGAAACAGACCGACCGTGCAGGCCCCGGTCACCTGAAGAATCAACTTACCACGGGCCGACAACCCCTTAGTGTCGCTTTTTGATACCTTCTTCCAGTCATCAACAGAACCGATCAGGCCATAAAACAGAGTCAGCAACAAGCAAACCCAAACCAGGCTGTTTCCCAGATCAGCCCAGAGCAGAGTTGAGCCAGCTATGGCGATCAAGATCAGAAGACCGCCCATAGTGGGCACACCCTGCTTGCTGAAATGGCTCTCCGGTCCGTCATCACGCACCACCTGCCCGATCTGCTTTTTTTGCAGCCAGCGGATAAACACCGGCCCGGAAAGAAACAGGATAAGAAAGGCGGTGACCGCCGCGCCGATGGAGCGAAAGGTCAGATAACGAAAAACATTAAAGGCACTGAACTGGGTGTGCAGGGGATACAGCAAATGGTAAAACATAGTCCTATAGATATTCCTTTTCATTGATGCCAGTGGCAAACCGGTGTTCTATCTCCTGCAAAACCGCCTCCATCCGCATACCCCGAGATCCCTTAAGCAGCAACCAATCATCTGTCGCCACCCTGGCCTGAACCATCTCTGTGTAGAGCCAGTCAGCCATGCTGTGGGTATCTACAAAAACATGCACCTTTTCTTCCGCCATCCCGGCCTGCTGGGCACCCTGGGCGACCTGGTCCGCAAAACTGCCTGTGACAGCCAGTTGATCATAGCCCAGTTCAGCAGCCTGTCGTCCAACCTCAACATGGGCGGCATTCGCCTCTTCACCCAGTTCCAGCATATCACCGAGCAGGGCGATGCGGCGGCAATCCTGACCAAAACCGCTCACTGTGCGCAGGGCCGCAGCCATTGAGGCCGGGTTGGCATTATAGCAATCATTGAGCACTCGGACTCCGCCGGGCAGGGTCATCATCTGCATCCGCTTATCCGTGCTCTGAAAATCTTTCAAAGAGGCGATGATCGTTTCAGAAGTAACTCCGCCAGCATGGGCCATTGCTGCCGCAGCCAGGCAATTGCTGACATTATGCAT
>JBATKL010000141.1:0-17024 GCA_049669385.1 Candidatus Electrothrix sp.
CAGTGTACCTTGCTACGGCACCAAAAAGCAATGCCTTGTATTTAACAGAAAAAAAGATTAAAGAAGAAATACGTTGTTCCGGCGCATTGCCTGTTCCTCTCCATCTGCGCAATGCCCCTACAGGATTAATGAAAAAGATCGGATACGGGAAAGGATACCAGTATGCCCATGACACTGAGGATGGGCTGGTCGTTCAGGAACATCTGCCGGATAAGCTCGCTGGACAACGTTTTTACCTGCCCACAACGAGAGGATTTGAAGCTGTTATTCATGATCGCTTGAGTAAATGGCGAAAAATCCTTCAGCAACGGGCACAGCAACACCGAGAGAAGAAGGTAAAAACTCGGAAAAGATGATAACACACCTCAAAACCAAAAAACATATTTAATGATATCATGAATATTATTGCGATGCTTTCTCAAAGAAAACGCATATTCCCTTATCTTTTTCTTCTGCTGATTTTACTGCTGACCGTGGTATCGCCATCTTGGGCTGAAGAATTTTTGCTTTTTTACGGAAATGATGTGCGTGGTGAGCTTCAACCCTGCGGTTGAAAGAAAAAACAACTGGGCGGACTGTCCAGAAAGGCATTACAGATAACACAATTTGCTCAGCAGGAAAAACTTCCTTTTTTATTTATTGATAGCGGCTCACTGCTTTTTCAGCATAAAAAAATTCAGGCAAAAAAAGAACTTGCGGAAAAAGCCCAGGCCGATGGTATTGCTGCGGCTATGCAGGCGATGAACTGCCGAGCTGTAGGTATTGGTGCTCACGACTTAGCCGGTGGTATCAGCCTCTTAAAAGATCTTCAAAAACGACATGGAACCGTTTGGCTCTCCATAAATCTGGTTGATCCGGAGAAAAAGCAACCTCTCTTCACACCGTACCTTATTGTAAAAGTCGGTGGCTTAAAGATTGCTTTATTCGGACTGACCGATGATCAGGGCGAACATAATGGAACGGGTAATGAAGAAGGCAAGGAGAAAGACTACACCATCCTTCCTTGGCAAGACACCCTGCCAAAGACCCTTGCCGAGGTCAGTAAGAAGGTCGACATGACCATTCTTCTTTCAAGCTATCCCTACCAAATAAATAAAGAAATAGCTGAAAATCTTGATGACCTTCATATAATTCTCGAATCAGGCTATGCTGCTCCGACCACGGAACCCTATAAGTTTGAAAATACGCTGATATCCCAAACAGGAACACGAGGAAAATATCTGGGCATGATGCGCATTGAGTGGAACAAATCTGGACAATGGACGGATAAATCCTTTAATCGGATACGAACCGAAGAGGATCGCCTGGAAAGAGTAAATCAACAGCTTGTCCGCCTGGAAAAACAAAAAAAGAAGGCGGTGTTGGTAAAGGATAAAGGGTATAAAAAATTATCCGCAGAGAAAAAAGAGCTTATTCAAAGCATAAAGGCGCTCAAAAAAAGCAGAGATTCTGCCCCGGATGATCAAGGTCTGTGCAAATATACCCATAGCTTTATCCCTCTGAGCACCTCCTTACCGGAAGATCCAGAGGTCAAAAAGATTATTGACCAGACGATTGAAAAGGTAAATGAGATCAACAAAAGACGTATTGCACAAATGGGTCAAAATGAGCCAACCATCACCCTTCAAGATGTAGCGGGTTCACAGAAATGCCAGGAATGCCATGCAGCCCAGATGACTGTTTGGCAGGACAGCCAACATGCTCAGGCTTGGACCACCTTAGAAAAGAAAAATCAGCAGTTCAACGAAAGCTGTGTGCTCTGTCACGTTACGTTGCCGTTATATGATGCCGATAAGGTCAAGGCTAACAATCTTCTTTTGATGTTGCCCAAGTCACTAAAAAACGTCGGCTGCGAGGCTTGTCATGGTCCGGCTGCGGCACATAGCGCAGGCCAAGGCAAGGTACCTGTTGCCCGTCCAGATGAGAAGGTCTGCCTAGGATGCCATACCCCAGAGCATGACGATAATTTTATCTTTTCTGAGAAAGTAAAGCAGCTGGGATGTTCGCCAATAAAGGAAGAAGTAAAGCCAAAAGTAGAGCCGAAAGTAGAGCAGCAAGAAGAAAAGGGCGAGGAGAAACAAAAGGAAGAGAAGGGAATTAAGGACGAGCAGGAGCCGTCACAGCCGACAGCATCGGCTGCTCCTGAATCGGCTACTCCTACGATTATTCCTCATGGGAAAAAAGTGAAGAAGTAATCGAGTGAACTTCTCCCTCCCCCGTGGGGGAGGGAGAAGTTATACCAGACATTATACCCGGCAGGCACAGAGGTCTGCACCTTACAGTACCACCTCTACCCGATCATTAAAATCATAGCCGCCTGTAGAGACATCATAATCCATTCTCCCACCCTTAAGGTTGAACTTAGGCCCTGTAATCTCAACATCTCCGGGGCTGATCAACATTTTGGTGGTGTCATAATAATGGAGCAGGTCAGAGTACATCTTTTCATACTGAAGTGGTTTGATAATCACAACATCATCAACCAAGGTGAGATGCTGGTCATCCATATGGTATTTGCCAGTCTTACTGGTTATGCTGATAGGTGACTCGCCCTTTTTATTATACAGGGCATCAACATCAATCATATGAATTTCCCGATCGGTCTCACCGGTTTGAGCCTGTTCTGCCTTGATGGTCCAGGTCTGAACGCCTTCGTTGGTGAAGGTGATGATCACATCGTCCATAACGAAATCTTGCGACTGTTCCTGATACGCTCGCTCGGCAACCTCATCGTAGCCGCCTCTCGGTTCCAGGAATTTCGCCGCATATCCTTTCCATAACGGGCTGGCGGCAATAATACCAACCGGAATGACCCAGAGAAGATTTCGATAATTTCCTATCATCACGTCATTTACATGTATTCAGTCAGCAGCGGGGCAAGCAGGCCCTTTGCCTCCAGGATCAGCTCGCAGGCCTCACGAACAGCGCCATGCCCCCCACTCCTTTCCGTGACGTAATCAACTTGGCGCCGGACTTCGGCAGCTGCATTAGCCGGGGCAAAACTGCACCCGACCTGCGTCAAGACAGGCAAATCTAGCCAATCATCGCCCATATAAGCGGTCTGCTCAGGCTGCCAGCCATGTTGTTCAAGAACAGCGGCATAGGCTTCTCTCTTGTTGCGACAGTCAGTATACACATGCTCCAGCCTGAGTTCCCTAGCTCTTCTGGAAACAGCTTCTGAACTGCGAGCAGTGATTAAGCCCACAGTAACTCCGGCCTCGCGCAGGAGCCGCAAGCCGAAACCATCCAAGGTATTAAACCCCTTTATTTCTTCAGATGCACCAGAATAAAAAAGGGTGCCATCAGTGAGAACGCCGTCAACATCCAGTAGAAGCACTTCAACCTTTTTCGCCCGCATCATGGCGGCTCGCCAAGTATCACTGCGCAGAATGGGTTGCTCCCGCTGCAGAGCCCGTTCACGCAGGAACTCCGTCAGCCTGCAATCAGAGTATGTACCGTTGTTATCCGACACCTTATCCATTGGTTTATATGAAAGTACCGGCGACTCCTTGGAGTCACCCGAACAACTTTCATGTTTTGTTGTCCCTCCCTGGCGGGGAGGAATGGGTGTTTATATTATGTCACGTACGGCTTCTCGTACAACCAGCAACTGTTTCAGTAGGGCCTCTACCTCGTCCAAGGGGATACTGTTGGGTCCGTCACAAAGGGCTTTATTCGGGTCAGGATGGACCTCCATAAAAAGACCGTCAATGCCAGCGGCCATGGCTGCCCTGCTCAAGGTCGGAATAAACTCCCGCTGTCCGCCGGAACTTCCTCCCATTCCGCCGGGCAGTTGCACCGAATGAGTAGCATCAAAAATAACCGGGCAGCCGAAAGAACGCATCACCGGCAGGGATCGCATATCCACCACGAGATTATTATAGCCGAAGCTTGCTCCGCGCTCAGTGAGAATAATCCGATCACAGCCAGCAGAGCGCAGCTTATCCACAGCATGCTTCATATCCCACGGGGACATAAACTGCCCTTTTTTCAGATTCACGGTTTTCCCGGTTTTCGCCGCTGCGACCAGCAGATCTGTCTGACGACAGAGAAAGGCAGGTATCTGAATAATATCAAGGGCATCTGCGGCAAGATCCATCTGACAGCTTTCATGAACATCTGAGACCACGGGCACACCTACTTCCTGGCGGATGCGATTAAGCTGACGCAACCCGTTGCGCAGGCCCGGCCCTCGAAATGAATCCAGGGAGGTGCGATTCGCCTTGTCAAAGGAGGCCTTAAACACATAGGAAATTCCTAGACGTTCACAGATCTCCTTCATCTCCTTAGCAATCCGCCACCCGAGTTCGCCGGATTCCAAGGCGCAGGGACCAGCCAGCAACAAAAGAGGGTGCTCAGGTCCGACAGGAACAGTCTTTCCCCCTGGAAGGATACTTATCTCAAAGGATTTCATCGTCAAACAAACTCCGGAAAGATGTTTTTTCTGTAAGCCGGTGCAGCTTCAATCTATTTATTGCTCAGAGCCGCTTTGATGAAATCCCGGAACAACGGATGCGGCTTCATAGGACTGGATTTGAATTCGGGATGGAACTGACAGCCGAGGAACCAAGGATGATCAGCGATCTCCACAATTTCTACCAGCGTATCATCCGGAGAGGTCCCACTGACAACCAGACCAGCCTTTTCCAAACGCTCACGATACAGGTTGTTGAACTCATAGCGGTGACGATGTCGCTCGCTGATTTCTTCCTGCTGATAGGCAGCATAGGCCAAGGTATCTTCTCGCAACGTACAGGGATACGCACCAAGACGGAGCGTTCCGCCCATGTTCGATGTTTCGTCCCGAATCTCGATCTTGCCGCTGCGAAAATCATACCATTCCTTCATCAGGTAAATGAGCGGATCTTTGGTCGTCGGGTTGAGCTCCTTGGAATCTGCTCCTGTTATTCCGGCGACAGCGCGTGCAAACTCCACAACAGCCAGCTGCATGCCCAGACAGATACCGAAGAAGGGTACCTTGTTTGCTCGCGCATAGGCAATGGCCCTGATTTTTCCTTCTGTCCCTCGGCTGCCGAAGCCACCCGGCACCAGGATGCCGTCACATTGTTCCAGCTCAGCAGAAGAATTGCTGTTTTCCAAGTCATCAGCAGCAATGTATTTGAACTCCACCTTGGTATCATTAGCTATTCCGCCGTGGATCAGCGACTCATGCAGGCTCTTATACGCCTCTTTTAGCTCAACATATTTCCCGGTAATACCGATAGTGACGGTATGGACAGGATTCTTTATTTTATGAACCAGATCCTGCCAAGGTTTAGTGTTCGGCGCACCGGTCCAAATGCCCAATTTTTGCAAAATACGATCATCAGCACCTTCCTCGTGCAAACGGAGCGGAAGTTCGTAGATCGTATCCACATCAATGGCAGTGATAACTGACGGAGCATCGATGTTGCAGAACAGAGCGATTTTTTTCTTGATCGAGTCATCCAGCGGTACTTCAGTCCGACAGATCAGGACATCCGGCTGAATACCCGAGGCCAGTAACTCTTTGACTGAATGCTGGGTCGGTTTGGTCTTGATTTCCCCGGCAGTCTTGATAAACGGCACCAGAGTCAGGTGAATGTACAGGGAGTATTCCCGCCCGAGATCACCGCGCAACTGTCGAATCGCCTCAATAAAAGGCAGTCCTTCAATATCTCCGACCGTGCCGCCGATTTCAATGATAGCCACATCTACCGTGCCGTCAAGCTGCATCACTGCCTGCTTGATCTCATCGGTGATATGCGGAATCATCTGCACAGTCCCGCCAAGATACTCTCCTCGGCGCTCTTTCATGATCACCGAGTAATAAATCCTACCGGAGGTATAATTATTCTTCTGTGTCATAACGGCATCGGTGTACCGTTCATAATGCCCCATATCTAGATCGGTTTCTGCCCCGTCGTCGGTGACGTAAACTTCTCCGTGCTGAAAGGGGTTCATGGTCCCTGGGTCAACATTGATATAGGGATCAAGTTTCTGGAAGGTGACAGTCATTCCTCGGCTTTCCAGCAGGGCACCGATGGAGGCCGCAGCAAGGCCCTTACCCAAGGACGAGAGCACACCGCCAGTTATAAAAATAAATTTTGTCTTTCTAGTCGGTTGCGTATCCATACCTCTATCCTTTATATGCCAATTTCGGCGTTACGGAAGCAAGGAACGAGCTGCTCCTGTCCCGATTTCGTTCTTCTTTTTACAAGAGACAATCATACTCCAAACAGCAATGTTTGACAACCACGCCCTGTGGTTTTAGAAGAATACTTTTTTCCCAGGTAAGTGAGAGGAAGATGAGAAAACAAGAAATGAGGAGAGAATGGCAAGAATCTGTTCTTCTTAAAAAACAGATCCTTGCAGGAAAACAACCTGAAGTAACTGGACTGAGGAGGATGGGCTTCCCTATGACGACAGGCTTACCTGTAGATATAGCCTCTCGGCAAGGGGCGACGCACCACAGGAATATAGTATACATGCTGGGCATATACCCTGTTATGATAACGCCTATCGTAATGATGCCTGTTATGGTACGGCCTGTTGTTATGCAAAAGATGTCCAAAAAGAGAGACACCGACTGCCACTGCACCGACGGCTGCTGTTGTATGAACAGTATCCCGATAACGATCAGCCGATGTATATGCGCCATAAGGACCTGTTCCCGGCCCAACGCAGGATGTCATCCACATGCAAAGAGCTGTACAGACGCAAAAAATAGTTATTTTCTTCATTTGATCCTCCGTGGTGCTCAATCTTAAAATATCCAAGCTTATAGATATAGTGTATAATCACGAATGGTGCTTTTGCAATGAAATTTCAGGGAGCAAAGCACGCACTCCTCCCCGCAGATGTGTTCTCCACAAAGAAAGGCTTGAGAAAAAAATGATCGTCAAGCAATGAGCATCTATTGCACCGATGTTACAGGGGAAGGGGCAATACCTAACACGGCTGTTTTCTGATTTTCAGCATAGGAAAGCACACCGGCAACAATTTGTTCTGCAAGGGTTTGTAGATACTTCTCGCTTTTCATCAATCTAGCCTCTTCCGGGTTAGTAATAAAAGAAATTTCAGCAAGGATAGCAGGCATTTCCGCACCGATGAGAACATAGAACGGAGCCTGCTTCACACCGAGATCTTTGACCTGGAATTTTTGTTTTTTCAAGCCGTCGATCATATTGAGCTGAACAAATTCAGCAAGCTGGGACGACTCGTTGATCTTTTCATTCTGCATCAGCTCAGAGAGAATATCCTGCATTTCACTCATATTATGGGTGGAGGTAGCATTTTCCAAGGCAGCGACCCGCATAGCCTCGGTATGGGTTGCCAGGTTCAAATAAAAGGTTTCCACCCCGCGTATTGTCTCTTCCGGATGAGCATTAACGTGAATAGAAAGAAAAAGATCAGCTTCCTTCGTGTTTGCAATGGCTGTTCGCTCTTCAAGAGCAAGAGAGACATCGTCATCTCTCGTCAGAAGCACCTCATAACCATTTTTCCCTTCAAGGATCTTTTTGATTTTTTTTGCAACATTCAGAACAATGTCTTTCTCTTTCAGGCCGAACCCTACAGCTCCGGGATCCTTGCCACCATGCCCAGGATCTATAACGATTCGTCGAACTCCAAGCCCGAGTTGCTGGGCCAAGGTCAGATTTTCTACAGCAGGAACTCTTTTCCTTTTCCGAGGGGTGATGACTTTTTCTGCCTTTATCTCTGAGGGTTTTTCTAAGGTAGTCTCACTCGCCGCAATTTTTACCTTCGCTGCAACTTCTTCCTCTTTCTTGGCCTGTACAACCAGCGGCTTGATATCTGGTATAACCTGAGGGGCAACCTTTCTTTTCGGAATTCTCAGAGCCCTTCCCCTTCCTCCGCGAACATCAATAACTACTCGAAACGGATCTTTGAGATTAAAAACCTTATAATCGGCAATGGATTCGGTATCAAGATAGACACGCACTGTTGTCGCATCAAGCTGGCTGGTCTGGATGCGCTTCAGGAGCCCATCTTCGATAGAAACCGGCGATCGATATTTCTGCGGAATATAGCTCTTTTTAAAATCAATAAAGAGGCGCTGAGCCACTCCGTTCTGTTCATCAAGCAGCTTGACATGATAGTCGACCGGTTCCGAGGATTTGATAACCACCCGACTGTAGTTATCAGAGGACCAGTATTGAACCGGAAGGACCTCAACGGTTCCGGGAATTTTTTCCAGATATTTTTTTGTTGTACCAGGCTGTTCCCTCTCTTTTTCTACAAGAATATTTTGCCGCCCCTCCTGCGTTGACTCGACCTTTTTCAACGCAGACAAGACAATTTTTGTTCGGGGTCGGGGGATCGCTTCTTTTTCTTGTATAGGGGGCTGTTCCTGCGAAGTAGGCAGAGCTGGTTGTTGCGGAACCGGACTGTTTGGATTCTTCGCAGGCTGGACAGCGGCAATCTTTTGTATTTTTTCTACTGATTTTATCGATGCAGTCCGTTGTTTGTTGACCACCATTTTTCGGGATGCAGGAGCAATCACAGCCAGTGGAACTTGGGGAGATACATGTTGAGGAGAAACATCTTGGGGAGTAATTACTGCTGGGGGATAACTTGGAGCTGGTGGGCTGGCTATATCTTCTTGATAATCAGGATTCTTTTCGAGAACCTTTATCAACTTTTCCAACTGTCGTTTAACCAGCCTCTTCTTGCTACTGGTCGGATAGGAACGCATCAGTCGGTCGTAATACTGAACAGCCTGTTTGAAATTCCCTCTCTCCTCTTGCTCTATTTGGGCCAAGGCATAGAGCGCATTATCAGCCTTCTTGCCCTTTGGAAAAAAGGTAAGGATATCTGTATAAAAAGAAACGGCCTTGTCAAGGTCGGCAGTTATTCCAAAGCGCTCGTACATAGTGCGATACATACGCGCTATGGTGTACAAACACGCGGAAGCCCTTGTGCTTTTAGGATCTATCCGGTAAATACGCTGCAATTCGTGGATGCCGGGTAGCCATTTTTCGCGCTTGCCAGCAAGAGAGGGATTATTCCGGAGCTTATAATAATAATCGCTGGCCTGTTTGTACTGCCACTCCACCGTATTTTGGTAAGCAGAGGACGTCGACGCACTGGTAACAGCCGCCGCAACCGTCGTATACATACCGGGCAGACCTATCAGGAAGAGCAATATCAGCAACCGGAAAAAATAACCGAAGAGCTGAAAATTATACAGAGATTGAACGACAAAGAACATACTGAAAAAAATAAACAGAGCGTTTAATAGTCGTGAGGGACTGGATGAATAAAGTCAGGTTACCTTCTGCCTTAATCACTGGAAATGCTTTTTATTGCCGCTCAATTTCGACGATAACAAACTTTTTAATTATACTCTATTACTTCTAATTGGCAAATAGATTGTGACGTAAGCCGTCAGCCTTAGATAATCGAAACTTTCGGATCTAGGATCAGGGCGCTCATGCGTATCGTTCGAATCTGCCAGAAAAGAGACGTCATTTTTTTAATTTTCGAGTATAGTTTTTCTATATTTCCAGACTTCTCCTGAGAAAGGGCAACTGGTTCTTCGCTGGGATTTTTTCACAACGGCTGGCATGATATCCGCCAGTTTGGCCTATCTTCAGCAGTTCAGCAGTATTGTTCTAATGAAGCAGGGATATTTTTCCGGAGTTTCGCAATGAAAAATTCATCAATTAACACCATGAAACCATGAAAAATTTAATGATAGCTCCCTCCATACTTTCTGCGGATTTCTCTCAACTCGGTGATGAAATTCGGGCCGTTGAGAAAGCCGGAGCCGAGGTTATTCACATTGATGTGATGGACGGGCATTTTGTTCCCAATATAACTATCGGACCTCTGGTGGTTAAAGCGGCACGACGGGTCACAGATCTACCTCTGGATGTTCACCTGATGATCAGTGATCCGGACAGCTATATCAAAGATTTCGCTGAAGCTGGAGCTGACTGGATTACCGTACATGTGGAAACCTGTCCCCATCTCCACCGCACCTTGAATTTCATTCGCAGCTTAGGAAAAAAAGCAGGAGCTGTCTTGAACCCAGCCACGCCTCTGTCCACCCTAGATTATGTCCTCGAAGAGGTGGATCTGGTTATGCTGATGAGTGTCAATCCCGGTTTCGGCGGTCAGAGTTTTATAGAATCCACCTTGGAAAAGTGTCGCACACTACGCACCATGCTGGACAAGGTCAACCCGGAAGCAGGTATAGAGATTGACGGCGGCATAAGCCCTAAAACCATTGGCAAAATGGCGGAAGCCGGTGCAAATATCTTTGTTGCTGGTTCTGCAATCTATGGTCAGGATGATTATATGTCAGTGATTCAGGAAATGAAAAAATTGGCAACATGCTGATTTATAGAAGATAGTTATACAATATGTAGGAATATAGGGACGGTTCGCGAACCACCCTTACTGCATCCGACATAAGAGGTAAGGTCTTTCTTATTGAAGCCCCAAGGCGACATGAGACAATAGAATTATTTACCGGGCCGCGTATCGAAAAATTCAGGAGATCAAAAATGGATTTCTTCAAAAACTTTGCCGACACAAAAGCGGTGCAAAAGCTGGAACAACTGGCTCGTACCCCTTATAACCTTGCTGCCTCAACCGCTCTTTCCCCTGAACGTCTTGCTGCTTATCGAGTCTCGTCCTGCGGATTTGATTTTTTGTACGGCACCCAACGAATTGGCAAGCAGGTCATGCAGGCCTTGCAGGATTTGGCCGATGAAGCCAAGCTGGTTGAGCAATTCAAAGCGATGAAATCAGGCGCTGTCATGAACAGGATCATCGGCCATGACAGCGAAGAGCGCCAGGTCCTGCATACGGCCTGTCGAGATATTTTTACCGATAAACCACTTGCTCCTGAAGAAACAGCTCAAGCCAAGGAGCAACTCGCTCGCCTGAAGAACTTCCTGATCGATTTGGATAAGGGCACGATCTGCAATACAAAGGGTGAGCCCTTCACCACGATGGTACAGGTGGGTATCGGCGGCTCTGATCTGGGCCCCCGAGCCCTTTACCTTGCCCTGAAACGTTATTGCCAAAGCGGGCGCAAGGCCTGCTTTATTGCCAATGTTGACCCGGACGATGCAGCGGCTGTTCTCTCTGAGCTAGATCTCTCCCGCACCCTGATCAATGTCGTTTCCAAGAGCGGCACCACCCTGGAAACACTGAACAATGAAGAGTTGGTACGCTCTGCCCTGATCGCAGCCGGACTTAATCCTGCACGCCATATGATTGCGGTTACCGGCGCAGGCAGCCCTATGGACGACCCTGAAAAATATCTGGCAGCTTTCCATATGTATGATTACATAGGAGGGCGCTATTCTGCCACCTCTATGGTCGGCGGGGTGACCTTGGCCTTTACCCTGGGATATGATAATTTTATCGATATATTACAAGGGGCCAATGCTGTCGACCAAGCAGGGGAACAAAATAATATCACAGAAAACCTCCCCCTACTTATGGCCCTATTGGGTATCTGGAACCGCAATTTCCTGGGATACAACACGGTCGCAGTCCTTCCCTACAGCCAAGCTCTCCTCCGCTTCCCCGCCCATCTTCAGCAATGCGACATGGAAAGCAACGGTAAACAGGTCAACAGATTAGGCGAATCAGTCCAATGGAAAACCGGGCCCATCGTCTGGGGGGAACCAGGAACCAATGGTCAACACGCTTTTTATCAACTGCTCCACCAAGGCAGCGAGATCGTGCCAGCTGAGTTTATCGGCTTCCGGCAGTCCCAATATCAAGAGGATATCACGATCAACGGAACCACCTCGCAGCAGAAACTCCTCGCCAATATGCTGGCCCAATCCCTGGCCTTGGCCTTAGGCAGGGCACATGAAAATCCCAACAAGTCCTTTGCAGGTAACAGGCCCAGCTCCCTGCTCATTGCCGACCGGCTCACCCCGTACAGTATGGGCGCTTTGCTGGCCCTGTACGAAAACAAAATTGCTTTGCAAGGCTTTTGCTGGAACATCAATTCCTTTGACCAGGAAGGCGTCCAACTGGGCAAAATGCTGGCAAACCGCATCCTCTCCGAGATGGCAGAAAAAAAGGAGGGAAAACAGCTCACCTGTGACTCACCCGAGCTTTCCCTGCTCAAGGCTGCTGGCTGCTGATTGCTGCTGACCTTGAAAAAATAAGCTCTCTCCCGAGCGCTACTTTCAGGTTAAAGATCGGCCTTGCTCAGAAGGCGGCTAAGCTCCCGCCCTTCCCTCTTACTCCCTCTCTGCAAGCGAGGAACGAAAAATATTGGGCTCTTCTTTCCATCCGTTGCACTGGTGCCAACATTATAGTAGAGTGTCATATATCCGATGTGTCTTTATAGGGTTAAACAGTGCTCTTTTATGCAATCAAGATGCATAATTTGTCACAAAAAAGGTTCAGTAAGAGCTGTCACTTTAATGTTCAATACTATAACCTATAATGAACTGCCGCTGCCGCCGAAAAGCGGGATATTGAACCAGAAGCTGCGTAAGACCTGATTTTCCACATGAGCAAAAAACACACCCTCCTTATTATTGACGACATAGTCGACAACCTGATGCTCCTCGGGGAAGCTATGTCTTCTGAATATAAAATAAAGGTCGCGACCAGCGGTGTGCAGGGATTGGAACTTGCTGTTCAGAATCCGAAACCTGATCTGATCCTGCTGGATATTATGATGCCTGGGATTGACGGATACGAAGTATGCCGTCGCCTCAAGTCAGACAGCCGGACACGACATATCCCGGTCATTTTTCTCAGTGCTCTGGATAAGGAAAGTGATGAGTTGCAAGGGCTCGACGCAGGAGCTGTTGACTTCATAACAAAACCCTTCAAACTGGACGTTGTTCGAGCCAGAATCAACACCCAGCTTGAGCTGCTCCGGATGCGTCAGCAGTTGCAAACAGCTCGTCTGAAAGCAGAAGCTGCCTCCCAATCCAAATCAGTCTTTCTCGCCAACATGAGCCATGAGATCAGAACCCCGATGAGTGCTATCATGGGAATGACTGATCTTGCCCTGGAAAAGGCCTCTGATCCTCAGCAGCAGAATTATCTCGAAACGGTCAAGCTTTCCGCAGATTCTCTCCTCGCCCTGATTAACGATATTCTTGATTTTTCTAAGATAGAAGCAGGACAAATGGAGCTGGACGAACATCCCTTTCTTCTTGCCGAGGCCATTGAAGCGGCTATACGGACGGTTTCCATTCTTTCAAAAGAGAAAGGGCTTGAAATTACTCTTGAGATTTCCCCTCATGTCCCTGTTGCCGTGGCTGGCGACAGCCTGCGTTTCCGCCAGATCATTCTCAATCTTCTCAGCAATGCTATCAAATTCTCCGAAAAAGGCGTCATTCGTATCAATGTCACCTTAGAGCATGCCGGAATTGAAACAACCACCCTGCGTGTATCGGTTACCGATCAGGGGGTTGGGATCAAAGAGGATAAAATAGGATTTATCTTCAGTGCCTTTTCTCAGGCGGACAGCTCTGTCTCTAGAAAATTTGGTGGCACCGGTCTCGGACTTGCCATCTGCCGTCAACTCTGCGAACTCATGGATGGCACTATAACCGTAGAGAGTGAATACGATAAAGGAAGCACCTTCTCCTTCACAGTGATATTCGGTGCAACCTCTCATGAGGAAATAATCCGAAAAGAACGCACCAACTCTGAAATAATGAAAATCCGTCCTATCCGAGTCCTGCTGGTCGAAGACAACGCGGCAAACCGCTTTCTCATCCGGGTAGTGCTGGAGAAGTTCAAGCATGAGGTTATTGAGGCAGTTGACGGCATTGAGGCCTTAAACATTATGTTGGAAGATCAATTCGACCTGATCCTCTCTGATGTTCAGATGCCAAAACTGGACGGCTACAGACTCACCAAAATTATCCGAGCCTGTGAAGAAGGTAAAGAACTTGATCCAAGTCTTGCTGAAAAAATGGACAACGACCTGATCAGTAAACTCAGGCAAAAACTGCACGGCAAACATCGTCTGGTCATCTCCATGACGGCCAACGCTATGAGCGGTGATAAAGAGAAATGCTTTACCGCCGGTATGGATGATTACCTGACCAAGCCTCTCAACCAAGAGGAACTGGCGGTGACTCTTAACCGCTGGCTTCCAACTGAATAAGACGACGAGCTGCAAGAAAATCAAAAAAAATCTCATGCGGCCTCATCGACACAACATCCTTACCAAGCGGAGTTTCCACTCCGACACTCTGCAACAAGTAACTGAAAAAATTTTATATCCGGAGAGATAATGGCAAACGATAATCTGCCCGACTTTATATCTGCCCTGCTGAAAACGAACCAAGAAGCCTGTTCCACTGATGTTCGATTGGTGCAAACCCATATTTCCTTTGTTCTTCTTGCAGGCGAATTTGTCTACAAATTTAAGAAACCGGTTGATTTCGGTTTCCTTGATTTTTCCACTCTGGAAAAAAGACAGCATTGCTGTGAGCAGGAACTCCTGCTCAACCGCCGCCTCTGCCCGGATATCTACCTTGATCTCGTCACGGTCACCCAGGAAGGTGACAACTACACCTTCAACGGGAGCGGCGAGGTTGTGGAATACGCGGTGAAGATGGCCAGAATGCCTGAAGAAAAAATGATGATCAACCTGATTCAGGCTGGCAAGCTTGATCGTGTTCATATTGATACCATTGTTGATAAACTGATACCCTTTTATCAACAGGCTGATCGAACCGACGAGATAGACGAATACGGCACAGCAGAATCTGTTGCCGTCAATGTGCTGGAAAATTTTGAGCAAACTCAAGGGTTCATCAATAACGGCGCCATCACCCAGGAGCAGTTCGACAAAATATCCTCCTGGTCCAAGAAATTTCTTACCCAGGAAGAACTTTTTAACCAGCGCATCCAAGGTGGAAATATCCGGGATTGTCACGGTGATTTGTACTCCGCAAATATCTGTCTTGCTGATAAGGTCTATGTTTACGACTGCATCGAATTCAACCGTCGCTTTCGCTACTGCGACAAAGCAAGCGATATTGGCTTCCTGGCCATGGATCTGGATTTTCACGGTCTCCAAGAACTCTCCGGCTATTGCATAGATCAATTCTGTGAGCGCTCAGGTGATACCACGCTGAAGGAAATGCTGAACTTTTATAAATGCTATCGCGCCTATGTACGGGGAAAAATTGGCCTGTTCACCGCTGCTGATCCGACAGTGGATGAAGCCGTGAAAAAAAGCTGCATAGAAGCTGCTGCCAAATACTTTGCTCTTGCTGAGAGCTATACGAACTAATCATATCCTGGTCTATCCCGGCCTAGCGGGCCGGGATAAAAAATAAAATTACGCGAAGCTATACGGACAAACAGAACGGACAAACATAAAATGGAGCAGCCTACCCTCTATATCTTCTTCGGCTTAATTGCGTCGGGGAAATCAACCCTGGCTGAACTCTTTGCAGCAACCCAAGGGCTCCCGTATTATAATACAGATAGGGTGCGCAAAGAGTTAGCTGGTATTGCGGCAAATGAACGCCGACCTGACGGAATGGGCCAAGGAATATATACTCCTGAGTTCAGCGAAAAAACCTATCAGACCATGCTGGACAGCGCAGCTCAGGATTTCAAGACGGGTGCAACGGGTGTGGTTCTGGACGGTTCCTACAGTAACGCAGCGGATCGTCATAAAGTAAACGAGCTGGCAAGCACGCTTACTGTCCAGATACGTTTCATCCTCTGTGCCTGCTCCGAGCAGGAGACGAAACGTCGCCTTTCTTTGCGAGCTCAAGACCCAAACGCTGTTTCAGATGGGCGCTGGGAGATCTTTGTCCAGCAAAAGACAACCTTTGAACAGCCTGCTGAACTCCCTTCGCATCAGATCATCCATATTGACACTGAGGCGGAACCGCAAGAACTGTTGCGGCAGCTCACTTTTTGAAAAGCCGAGTTGAGATAAACTAGAAAAAATAGAAAAACAATCCGGCCCTCAAGGGCCTGGAGAGAAGCCTTGGAGTTTCGCAAGAACTCCTGAACCTTCACAATCGAACCGGTACAATGACCAGAATATACCTTCTCCGTTATCCGAAAGAGACTTCGAATCAGCCCATTATCTCTCACCTAGTTCAACGCTATGAAGTAGAATTTAATATCCTAAAAGCGGATATTCGGCCCCAACGGGACGGCATCATGGTGGTGGAACTCAAGGGGCAGAAAGAAAAAGTGGTTGACGCCCTTGATTATCTGAAAAGTCTTGGTGTAAAGGCGGAACGCCTTGCAGGCAAGGTCCATAGAGACGAAAAAAAATGCTTCCAATGCGGAGCCTGCACCGGGATGTGCCCGGTCGGAGCCTTGTACATTCACCGCCCAACAATGGAAGTGATTTTTGAACCGGAAAAATGTACAGCCTGTGGGCTCTGTGTGGCTGGCTGCCCGGTCCGCTCTATGAAGATCTCTTTTGATCCTCTGACCGAGGTCTCGGCCTAACGGCGGAAGCAAAGCAGGTTCAAAAAACATCTTAAAAGAGACAGGGCTCAGTGCTCTGTCTCTCATCCTTCCTATCGTTTGATCGTTTCTTTTCTTCCCGGTATTAAAATACCGATTTTTTTCTGCGCTGCCCCTTTCGAGACGTTTTTCCAGCCATCATTCCACAAAGGTCGCAATCTCCTCCAGCGGACTACGTTCGGTCCGAAAGCCGTTCACCGGGGCTGCCATATCCGCATAGCCCACAGATATTCCTAAGACCAAACGTTTATCAGCAGGGATGCCCAGGTACTCCTTAATCTGAGAAGCATAGTCAGTGGCAAAGGCCTGAGGCACCGTGCTCACCCCCTTGGCCTGGGCAGCCAACATCAGGGTTTGGGCAAAGAGACCCAAGTCAAAGAGCGACCAAGGAGACAGGGAGCTGTCCTGAAAGAGATAGATAACATGGGGTGCGCCATAAAAACAGAAGTTGGCCTTCTTGGCCCTGGTGATGATCGCTGGATCAGTGAGATCCATACCGGTGAGTTCGCTCCGCTTGGCCATCAGGTAATCAATGCGGGCCTGTTCAGCCTCGGGCCAGGATGCAGGAGCAG
>JBATKL010000142.1:0-1842 GCA_049669385.1 Candidatus Electrothrix sp.
TCCACAGCTCCGGCTGATGTTTTCGGCAGTGTCACGAATCTGCTCTCTGTTTGGTACGACAACCCGAACAATACAACGGTGGAGTTTATTCAGAATCCAGACGTAATGGTGCCTAAACAGGATCGGAAGCTGACCTGGTTTCCTGATAATCCGATCATTAGCAACCTGTATGCTATTCATGGCGGTGCTGCCTATTTAGTGCATATCGGCGGCACAGCAAGCACTGAGCTTGTTGTTACCGGCGAGCCGGTTTCGGCAAAAATTAACTGGCAGGCAAACTCATTCAATTTTGTCGGCTTTTCGCTGGTCAAGGGGCAGGAACCTTTGTTCAGAGATTTTTTCAGTGCGGATGCAGCCCTTGCTGAACAGGAAATATATACTCTGGTGAATGATGAATGGGTGGCAGTGACAAATCCGTCGCAGACCATGGAGCAAGGCAAGGGATTCTGGATTTACTGCGCAGGCTCCTCCTCTTTTCAAGGGCCAGTGACTGTACAGCTGGACCAGGGAACCGGCCTGCATTACGGCACGGCTCTGGTTGAGCAGAATGTTCAGTTACACAATAATTCCGAGGCGGACGCGGTTATCACCCTGAGCCTTTCAGAGACTCTGGAGTTGTATTACGCTGAATTTGATCCGGATACAAGCACCACCCAATGGCAGCCCTTCTCTGTTGCTCCTGCCAAGCTGACCCTGAATGTTGCTGCTGGAGCTTCGCAGAAATTACGCATAGGAGTGCGAAGAGCCGGGTTGACCGCAGGCCAGGAATACAGCGCGAATATTTCCATAACAGACAACAGCGGCAGTCTTATTACGCTGCCGGTTTCCGTTACCGGAATCTCTCACACAGGACTCTGGGTAGGCAGTGCCGTTATCAGCAAGGTCAATCAGCCTGCTGATCCTGTTGATCCGACAACGCCTCGTCCTGCCGGGTCAAACTTTACTTTTCGACTCATTGTCCATGTGGACAACACCGGACAGGCGCGGCTCCTGAAAGAGGTGATCCAGCTCTGGCAGGAAGGCGGTTGGATACCTGATCCTGATGAGCAGGGGAAAAAGGTCGCGGACCCGGACAATCCGGGCCATTATGTCCTTCTGGCTGATAATTCCCGAATTTCGCAATATTCCGGCGCGGCTCTTAGGGATGGTCGGCCTGTGGGGCGAAGAATCAGTTCTCCGGCCTTTGGTAATTTTTACGCTGAAACAGCCCGGCCAGCGGCTGATTTCGGCGACTGGACAAAATTTACAAGGGTATCCTCTAAGGAGTTAAGCGGTGCATTTCAGCCGGATGGCATCCTTGCCGCAACCCTGTGGTTGCCCATGGATGATCCCACCAACCCCTTTATCCATGCTTTTCATCCGGGTCATTCCGCACCGGTTAGGATCGACGACCCAGAAAATCCAGGCCAGGATATATGGAGTCAGGGACAGGAAAAGAGGTTTGATATTATTCGTACCATACGTCTCCAGTTTTCCGATCAGGATGAAGACGGCAACCTGATCTCTCTTTTCTCCGGTCTGAATTGGGGCAGCAGCGAAGCAGGCGGAATTTATCGGGAGTCCATTGACGGGTTGAGGAGGGAACGGTTGGAGATCAGCGGAACCTTTCTGCTGCGCAGGGTGAGTTCAGCGGAATTGGTGCAATAACAGTGATGATCAGCAGGGCGCGGTTTCCGCACCCCGCCTGACTCGGCAAAATATGATATCAGGATAAGAACTGTGCAGATAGCGAATCCGGTTTATGATGTTGTTTTCAAATATCTGATGGATGACAACACCGTAGCGAAAAAAATCATCTCGCTTATTATCGGTGAAGAAATAGAAAGCCTTGAATTTCAGCCG
>JBATKL010000143.1:0-3184 GCA_049669385.1 Candidatus Electrothrix sp.
CTATAATAATTCAATATAATCAACATGTTCGCCAAAATACATTTTGGCCGTTCTTTAACAAAAGATGGCTACCAACTTAAGGCGGGACAGTCTGCAAAATCAAGCAATTACACAGGCCGTCGCAAGCTGTTCATTGCTTCATTGCGGGGCTTTTGCCGAATTCGGAGACCTTGTAACCCTAACTTTTGTCCCGGCTTAAGCTGGTAGCCTTCATAAGGTATCGACTTTGAGTATTTAAAGCACAATAGCTCCCGCACAGGTCCACACACCACACCGATAACGAACAAATAACAACATAGCAAGCTGCTGTACAAACATAGCAACTGTATAACCAATTGCCACACCTGTACTTCCGTAGTTATGTACCAGCAGCAAGCTACCACCAAGAGCAATGCTTGAGCTCGCTATCGATATAAACATCATCACATGATTATGTCCGGTCATGATTAATACATATCCACATGAGCCAACAAAAACATTGACGACTTGACCCAAGCTCGTAATCATCAGCACTGTTTCTCCAGAACGATAATACTCACCAAAAACCGTTTCTAAAATCCAACCGCCGAATAAGATATAGCAGAAAAGTACAGTCAGTGCCGGGAAAGCAGCAATTGTTGCTGTAGTTCTCAATACCCGTTCAAGTTTTTCCTTTTGCTTATCTACATGCAGATGAACAATTAATGGCGGGATAATCGTATTGACGACTGATAATGCCATGCTTGTTAAGAAGACTAAACGAGCAGCTGCTCCATAGGCTGCCACTTCTGCATCAGAGAGAAAAGCACTTACGACCCAGAGGCCGGATTGCCCCAGAATAAACATCATTACTGTATTAATAAGCAGCGGCCAAGAATGACTTGTTAATTTTGAAAAGCCTATAGCTTGATTTTTCTTTATCGGTGTGACGCGGTTGTATTTTTTCTTGATTAACATTAAAAACGCAAGAGATATATTTATTCCTCCTGCTATTAATACCAAAGGCAGTACCTGATGGAGTGTTGTATGCTCTTTTGTAACGAGATACCAGGCAATAAAAACTGTCGTAATCCCGGAAGGCAGGAGGCCGTTAACTAACACAGCCATCCGAACATTCTGAGCTGCCTGAAATATTGCGCCAAAAACATACTGAAATGTAAGCAGGACCAGCCAGACGGCGATTAATCCGATAGAGTCACTTAATCTGTCAGATTTTAAAACATATTGGTTAATCCAAGGCCCTACCCAAAGATAAACCGATACAGCTACCAGCAACGCGCTTGTCAAGGTCAAAGTTAAACCTTTACGGATAACAGTACATGCAATATGAGACTGATTACGTCCCAACGCCTCCGCAACAAAGCGTTGTAACGTATTATCAATACCCATTCTCGAAAAAATGGAAAAAAAGGTGGCCAGATTAAAAGCGAGGAAATATGCCCCCATATCTTCAGGAGAGAGCAGTCGCGCCAAAAGAGATGATAGTGCCAGTCCCACTAAAAGTGCCGTGATTTTTCCAACAAAAGCCCATAGACCTCCTTTGATAAGATATTGTTTAACTGAAACCCCGTTCATCTGCACAGGCAGCAGCAAGACCCAGAATCAAAATACGTGCAATCTATGGACAAATTTTGACCTTCGTTATATTTAAAAAGAAACATAAATCCTGATATATTAGAGTCATCTTCCATGAAAACTAATAACTTCCCTAACCGTCTTAAGAAGAATTTTACTATCCAACATCAGAGACCATTGATCAATATATTCTAAATCCAAGCGCATCCAATGCTCAAAATTAATATTATTACGCCCGTTAACTTGCCAAGTACAAGTCAAGCCCGGCTTCATTGACAGCCTTCGACGTTGCCATGGTTCGTATTCTTTGACCTCATCAGGCAAAGGGGGGCGTGGCCCCACTAAACTCATATGCCCCATAAGAACATTGAGCAACTGCGGCAGCTCATCTAAACTTGTCTTTCGAAGAAATTTTCCCAAAGGAGTGATACGAGGATCATGGGTAATTTTAAAAACCGGACCGTCTGCCTCATTATCTTGTTGCAAATTCTCTTTCAATTTCTCCGCATTTTTCACCATAGTACGAAACTTAATCATGGGAAAAGTGCGGCCATACAAACCACATCGCTGCTGAACAAAAAAAGCAGGTCCCTCAGATGTGGCTTTTATCAGGAAAATAAGAGCTAGAAATAGAGGGGAAAAAAGAACAACCCCTATCCCTGCAAAGGAATAATCAACAATATCCTTAATAATCAAGGAATTTTTCCGCTGTGATGTTGTTGACAAAGACAGCGTTGGGTGACCGAAAAAATCCTGAATAGAGATAGAAGCTATCTCTGGTTGATACATAATTTTTTCCAACTGAAAATCTGGCACAATATGAACATTCACCCCTAAATATTCCGCAAACCTAATAAGATTATCAATATACTGTATTTTTTCTATATCAGCAGCAAAAATAATTTCATCGACAATGTCCTCAGTTAGAATGACAGGTAAAATACCTACAGAGCCAAATATTTTATATTTACCTGTAATATCATTGCGTTCATTTCTTTTATTGTCATTGTCCGTGGTTAAGCAGCCAAGAATGCGGTAGCCTGAACCCTTATGATTTTGGATTGCATCAATAATCTTTTTTGCTCGCTGGCCAGTCCCGACAACAAGAAGATTACGTGTATTATAACTACGAGAGCGGTAATATCGAAGAATATAATAAATAATTCCTTTACTCAGTAAGAGGAAAAAAGCCAGAAAAGCGATGAAGAGCGCAAGCAGCATTCTGCTTACATTATGTTCATGCAGCAGATAAAGCAAAATAATTGTGCCAAATAAAATACCAGCAACCGCCCTAATGACTCTTGTATATATTTGCAGCAGAGTCTGGGTACGATACGGTCGGTAACACCCCGTGGCAGAAAAAGAAACGAAAGCAACGACAACAGCGATCAGGAGAACAAGGTAATAATTCGGCTCCGTTGAAAGACCGTGCCCCACAACAAGAACAAAGCTTCTTTTTGCATGATAAGCTGCAACAAAAGCAAGGATTACCCAAAAAATATCCACAATCATGTGAATACGGGTCAGCAATGTACTGTGTTCTCGCAACATATACTTAAAATCAAACTGCTTAACTAATATTACAAACTAAATTATTTACTGACAACATCTGTTCTTCTCTTTTCCACAA
>JBATKL010000144.1:0-3754 GCA_049669385.1 Candidatus Electrothrix sp.
TGGATGCCGAATTTCTTTTTCTCCACGGCCTTTGGAAGCTCCGAATGGCAGAAACACGGTACCTGCCAAGAGCGAGACGATGACACCTATTTCCTGCTGGCAAAAGATCTCTTGCAGCGGGTGGATACATCCGCTATCGGCACCTACCTGCGGGACAACATCGGCGAGACCATCAATGCGGATGCATACAAAAAACATATTGAAAAAAAGTTAGGCAAAGAGGTGGCCGACAGGATGCAGCTGGTCTGTTCGAAAAAGAAATACCTTCAGGAAATCAGGCTCAATCTTCCCAAAGAAATCGTGGTGGATGATGATATTGCCAAGATGGTTTCTGGAGCCAAAACCTTTGGAAGCTTCACGTCACGATGCGCCAAGGATATCTACATAGAACGATCCGGTAAAAAGTAAATTTTTCCCGAGAACTGCTGATGAGCAGCCTCCTCTCGTTTACTTCTTATAATCCCGGCTTGGCTGTCCATCAACATAGATCCCTTCCAGGTAGGAAAGTTTTCTCGGTAGCTGCCCTGGCGTACCCCTGGTGAGGAGAAAAGTAGCCCGGTGCCCGACAGCAAGCTGCCCATGCTCCATACCGAAAAATTCAGCTCCGTTTTTCGAAGCGCAGCGGATGCTCTCCTCCAGCGAATAACCAGCCTTGATAAAAAGCTTTATCTCTTCAACCACGGATTCGCCATGCAGGATACCGACACTGCCTGCACCGGTGCCGACAGCAATCTTCACGCCCAGCTCGCGAGCAAGCCGCAGCTGGGCAAGCTGTTCAGCAAGGATCTTTTTCCAAAAGGCCTCTGCACCGGGAACTGGCTCGCCCGGTGCTACATAGCGGGTGGAAAACCGGCAGCAGATTGATCCGCCGCCGCTGGAACCATCCAGAGCATTTTTGGCCCGCACCGCGCTAGGAATCCACAGCACATCCCTTTCCGCCATTGCTCTCAGATTCGCCTCGCCCATGCCATAGCCCTGTTCAATGGCATCACAACCCACCTCCAAGGCTTCGGCCACCTGTTGAGAACCATTGGCCACCACGATCGCCTTTCTCTTGCCTCGGTTCTGAAGAATGCGGCAGAGGTTTTCATGGTTCAGCTGGAGAGAGCCTCCTGCTTCCTCTTCAATATTGGGAGAAAAGATCAGCCGGAGACAATCAGCCCCATTGCCATTGCCATCATAGGCTGTTCGGATATCAATTCCGTATAATTGGCCACGCCGCTTTCTTCGGTATTTTTGCAGAAGCTGCTGCTTATCCTTATCGTTAACGACTAACCCCAAAATACCGTGGGCAAAGCAGTAGCGGATATGCCGTTCCAGCATGATTTCCTGCTCTAAAGATGGCTTTTTTCCGTTCACAGAAGGGGAGCGCAGCAGAGAAACACTGCAATCAACCAAGGCAGGGACAACTGTACAGTGTGAGAGATCATCAACCGAAGCCTTACTGGGTACATCAGCGGCGACCTGAAGCGCTCTAATAAAACCGTCCTTGATTTCCAACAGGATATTCCGACGGACCTTGACGCCGCTGCCGTCAATGAAACGCCCTGCAAGTATGTATCTTGTTCCGTCCATCAGGCCTCCTTGCGTATAAAATTCCTTTTCCTTCTTTACCTCATGCGTTGTTTTTTCCTCCTCGCACAAGAAAATAAACTATTCAGCATCGCGTGTACATATTTTTCTCATACTACAAAGAGGTACTTATCGCCTAAATCTGTCCAGGCATGTTGATTTATCAAATAAATTATACTCATAAAGAGCTAAGTAGGTAAAAAGGATTCAATCTCACTAATTTTAGCTAAATATTATACAATAGTTAAACAGTAATCAGTAATAATATTTATTATGAACTGATAACAATGCCCATAAGGATCCATTGAAATGGAAAATTTTATATAAAAAAAGATAAACCCAGAAAAAGGAACAGTTAATGCAGATAAATCTTCAAAAAGATAATTTTTTACTATTTCAAAATTTCCCCTTAGCCTTATCATGAAAATTAATAAAAATACCAATCCTCCTCTTGTTACATTCATGCTGTTGTTAATTACCGGGTGGACCTTGTTGCTCCTTTTTTTATTGATCTGGAACAGATGGCATATGAAAGAAACAACAATTCAACTTGCTGAAAACAACGCAAGAATGTTTTGGGAAAAAGATATGTTATACCGTAAATGGGCTGCGTTTCATGGCGGTGTCTATGTGCCGGTCTCAGAAAAAACCCCGCCTAATCCCTATCTTGATATTGCAAATCGTGATGTGGTAATTGCTGGCAAGAAATACACCTTAATGAATCCGGCATATATGTTCAGACAGGTTTACGAGATGGGAGAAAAACGAACAGCTGTACAGGGGCATCTTACAAGCCTTAAGCCGAAACGACCTGATAATAAACCGGCACTCTGGGAGGAAAAAGCACTTCGCTCCTTCGAGCTTGGGAAAAAAGAATATATTGAGATTACTCCGGTTGACGGGGAGCCTTTTCTTCATTTTATGCGACCATTGAAAACAGAAAAAGCATGTTTTCCTTGCCATAAGGATCAGGAAGAAAATATCGGCGGCATCAGAGGCGGCATCAGCATTACTGTTCCATTGGAAAGTTATCTTAAACAAGACAAAAAAAATATCAATAAGCTTTGGAAGGCCTTTATATTAATTTGGCTTACTGGAATCGGAATTATATTGCTCTCGTATAAGCTTATTCGCCAAGCTGTAAGCACACTCATAAGAAGTGAAAAACAAAAAGCAGCCATCCTTGACACTATTGATAAGGTAGGAGTAGGCCTCTATATTATTGATAAAAATTATCGAATTGATTACGCAAACAATACAATGCAGAGTTGGTTTCACTGTGAAATTAACAAACAATGCTATATCTCCGTACATAAAAGAAAAACCCCATGCCGGACATGCTATCTCGGAGAGATAATTGAACAAAACAAAACCTTACGCTATGAATTAGACTTCGAAGACAAAGTATTTGCAGTTTTCGCCGCTCCGTTTACCACACAGGACGGAATTCCGGCTAAAATGGAAGTCAGGCTTGACGTTACAAATCAAAAAAAGGTGGAGCAGGAACAACGCAAGGCTATCGCATTCCTTAAGGAAAAAAAATCAGCCGAGTCGGCATCACGCGCTAAATCATCTTTTTTGGCGAATATGAGTCACGAGATACGCACACCGATGAATGCTGTTATCGGTATGTCAAAACTCGCCCTTGAAACGAATCTAAATCCGGAACAGCATAATTTGATTTCTAAAGTGCATATTTCCGCCCGGTCACTGCTCGGTATCATCAACGACATTCTTGATTTTTCCAAGATTGAAGCTGATAAAATGGAACTGGAAATAATTGATTTCCGCCTGCGGGAAGTCTTTGAACATGTCTATACACTCATACGTCTCAATGCGGAAGAAAAGGGACTTATTCTGAATATCGAAAGTACCGCTGATGTTCCAGAAGTTCTCAGGGGAGACCCTCTGCGTTTAAAACAAGTTTTAACCAATCTTGGTAATAATGCTGTCAAATTTACCCGGAATGGCCGTGTTGACATCAAGGTGAAGCTGCTGGAGCGACAAGGCAACGAGTTGAAACTGCATTTTTCTGTTTCTGATACCGGCAAAGGCATGAGCACAGAACAGCTTGGTAAACTCTTTAACCCTTTCTGTCAGGCGGACAACAGCACTACTCGACAATATGGCGGCACTGGTTTGGGGTTGGTGATCAGTCAGAATCTGGTAAGAATGATGGGAG
>JBATKL010000145.1:0-1701 GCA_049669385.1 Candidatus Electrothrix sp.
TAATGCTGCGGCAGAGAGATGAAGAATAATTACAGACAGGAAAATAAGGCAATGGCGGCAAAGAAGATATCCATCACTGTGAAGATCTGGCGACAGGCAAATGAAACCGCAAAAGGCTATCTGGAAACATATACTCTGAAGGAGATCAGCACGGATATGTCCTTTCTGGAGATGCTGGACGTTCTGAATGAACAGCTGACGCTGGAAGGAAAAGATCCTGTGGTCTTTGACCATGATTGCCGGGAAGGGATCTGTGGTACGTGCGGAGCCGTGGTTGACGGGATTGCGCATGGGCCAGAGCAGGGTACCACCCTTTGCCAGTTGCATATGCGCCATTTTAAGGACGGGCAGGTGATCTGCATTGAGCCTTTCCGCGCCAAGGCCTTTCCCCTGGTGAAAGATTTAATGGTCGATCGTTCTGCGTTTGATCGAATCATCCAGGCAGGCGGTTTTGTCTCGATTAATGCAGGGTCTGCCCCGGATGCCAATACGGTCGCGGTGCCTCAGCAGCAGGCAGAGCAGGCAATGGATGCGGCAGCCTGTATCGGCTGCGGGGCCTGCGTTGCCTCCTGTCCCAATGCGGCAGCCATGCTCTTTACCTCAGCCAAGATATCTCAACTGGCCCTTATGCCCCAAGGCAGGCCGGAACGGAAGCAGCGGGCCTTATCTATGGTGGCGGCTATGGATGAAGAGGGGTTTGGTAATTGTAGCAACCACCGGGAATGTGAACAGGTTTGCCCGAAGGGGATCTCTATTCGCCATATTGCCCGAATGAATAGGGAGTACCTTGCAGCGACCTTGTTTGGCGAGTAAACTGATTACAGTGAAATCGGCAGGAGGTAGGGAAAGAAGGATCTGGCCGGATAACGAACACAAAAAACGAACGGAAGAAACGAGCGGAAGAAGCGAGTAAAAGAAGCACGCATGAAAAAATCAATAGGCATAGATCTCGGCACCACCAACTCTGTTGTTGCCGTCAAAAAGGTGAGCACAGAGGTCCTCAAGAACGCAGAGGGTGAATACATCACTCCATCCTGCGTGATGGTGAAAAAGCGCCTGATGCGTAAGCCGGAATTCATTGTCGGTCGTGATGCGCTGGAGTGGCTGCGCCAGGAACCGGAACATACCATAACAGCGGTTAAGCGGCTCATTGGTCGAGATTTTCATGAGAAAGAGGTGCAGGAGCTGATCAGCAAGCAAAGCCTGCATTATCAGCTTTCCACCCATTCACGGGGATCAGCCAATAGCCTTGCTCTCCAGGTCGGCGGCAAAGAATTTACTCCGGAAGAGATTTCCGCCAAGATCCTGGCCAAGCTGAAAGCAGATGCTGAAGCCGCACTTGGTGACGAGGTTGATGCTGCCGTTATCACTGTGCCAGCCTATTTTAATGATAAGCAGAAACACGGAACCAGGACAGCTGCTGCCTTGGCCGGACTTAAGGTGCGTCGTCTCCTTCCAGAGCCCACAGCAGCAGCTATTTCCTTCGGAGTTGATAAGATCTCCGGTGATGACGGGCGAACCGTGCTGGTCTTTGACTTCGGTGGTGGCACCTTGGATCTTTCCATCCTCACTATCAGCGGCGGTCGGATTATTGAGATGGGCAAGGGCGGTGATATGTGGCTGGGCGGTGAAGATATTGACCAGTTGCTGATCGACTATGTTTTGGAGGAGACAGCAAAGGAAGAGGGCATTGAGGATATC
>JBATKL010000146.1:0-2733 GCA_049669385.1 Candidatus Electrothrix sp.
ATTATTACGACCATGCCACCAAGGAGAAACTGACCCGGAAAGAGGAATTCATAGAAAGTCTCACCCACGACAGTTATATCATCCAGGTGAGGAGGTTGCGTAAAAAACATCGCAATAAGCTGGAAACACTGTTGAGTATCTTTGACCAAAGCAATGCCAGTAAAGAAAGTAAACATTTTCTTGATGTACTGGAATCCTCGTTTCCAGATGAATTTAAGGTCATCATCAGACGGTTGCACAAGGCGTCTGCCAGCAAAGAACTTTGTGAAGATATGGAAATGGAAGATGAGATTTTAGAAGAATTAGCGACTCAGGAGCGGGTAATAGCTTACGAAAGGGCGGAAAGAAGGAAAGCAGAAGCGGAAAAAGACAGGCTTGAAAAATTATTGAAACAAGCAGGCATTGAATTTTAAAGTGACCAACTTAAACCGGGATAACATGCAGGTTCAAAATCCTTGATCTTGAATCCAGGGCATAAGAAGTCCGCGGCTTTCTTGGCCTTGATGCCCACCGTTAAAACAGTGTTGGTGCCGTCCCTACGGGACTATTGTCCCGGAGGGACATTCAATCATAGCCCAGTGATTTATCGCTGGGGAGAGGACCGCCTAATCGGGGCAGCCTGGACCGGGTTATATCCAGGATGAACTCTACTGAGTCCTGCATGCACCTAGACAGACCGGCAATATCTTCTATCTTCGTTCTTCAAAAAAATAATAAAATAAACATCTCCTACATACGCCCATGCAATGGCTCACACGACTGCACCGAATCGAACATGCCGGAATGCCGGTATACATTGATCAGGAAAAACCAGACTGGTTTGTCCCCTCCACCCGCACCGATGAGCTGCTCAGGGCCTGTCAAAAGCATGGCAATCGAGTTGCGGCCCTGGTTGAGTTCTGTAACAGCCGGCACGAGGAACCGGATCAGGCTGGGCGCGATCTTCGTCGATTAGGGCATCTCTTAGATCGAGGCACACCATCGCCCTATCAGGGGCGCAGTCACCATTTGCGCCTCGGCCCCTTAAAAGAAATCTGGTTTCATCTCACAGATACCTGCAATCTCTCCTGTGTTCATTGCCTTTTTGCAGCCTCTCCGAGTAAAAAAGAAACCATTGAGCGAGAACAGCTGCATGATGCCATTGATCAGGCCACCGCGTTGGGCAGTCATCTGTTTTATTTTACCGGCGGTGAGCCCTTTGTGTATCCTGATTTTTGCCAGACGATCCAATATGTCCTGCAACAGGATCCCACCCATCATGTGGCGGTTTTGACCAATGGTCTGCTGCTCCAGGAGCATCTTGCCGAACTGATGGTGATGGATCATGAGCGGATTCATCTTCAGGTCAGCCTGGACGGTTTGCAGGAAGAACACGATTTTCTCCGGGGGCGGAATACCTACAGCAGGCTCTGCGAAAATCTTCAGGCCGCTGCCCAGGCGGGATTGGCCTTTACTATTTCGGTGGCTGTGAACAACGATAACGTGGGACGGTTGGATAAAATTGCCCGCCAAGCCCATGCCCTGGGAGCAGGTGGGCTCCATCTGATGTATCATTTTGTCCGGGGCAAGGGAACAAGCGGTCAGTTTGTCCCAGTGGTCCGTCTGTTCTCCCAAATTATCAAGACAGCAGAGGTCTGTCGGGAGTTGGGCATGAAGATTGACAACTTGGAGGCCATGAAGGCCCAGGTCTTTGCAGTACCCGGTTCTCGTTTTGATTTGACCAATATGGGTTGGGAATCCCTTGCCGTGGCTCCAGATGGAGCACTTTCTCCTTCTCCGGCCCTGATACGGGTGGAGGAACTTGCTTGCGGTCATTTGGAGCAGGGGCTGGCTGATGTCTGGAAAAACAACCCTATGCTGAAGAGGATTCGTTCGACCAGCTTGGTCGATGCCGAGAAACGGCAGCAACGTCCCTTGTCACTGATTACCGGTGGCGGAGATCCAGATCATTCCTGGGTGACCGCTGATGAGCTGGTTGGACATGATCCCTATATTGACCTGTACGAGCAGCTGGCCTTGCAGCTCATTACGGATCAGGCAGCACAATATCCTGATCAGGGCCTGTTTCGCTTGCGGATGGGCGATGTGCGCCATGATTGTCCAGACACAGAAAACGGCTCTGACGGTTCGGTCAGTCTCACCCATTGTAATTGTCTGATTTCCCTGGCTGAGCATGATGGTCATTCCTCGGTGCGGGAATTTTACAGTGCTGCTGCGCAACAGGCCAATACGGAGATTATTAATCCCTTTAACCCGGCTGCTGGCCTGGGTAATTATATTCCTGAAGAGGCAAAGGAGAAATCCTACGGTTGCGGGAGTCCGGTCAAGGATGCTGCACCAAAAAGGGGGGAAACCGTGGTGGATTTGGGCTCTGGCAGCGGGGTGGAATGCTTTCTTGCGGCAGCTGAGGTCGGGGCCTCGGGAAAGGTCTATGGCATTGATATGACCGATGCCATGCTGGAGCTTGCTCGCAAGGCAAAACAGCATGTGGTGACGAACCTAGGTTATGATAATATCGAGTTCCGCAAAGGGTATCTGGAGGCAATTCCCCTGGCCGATGCAACAGCGGACGTGGTTATTTCCAACTGTGTGATCAATCTTAGCCGGGATAAACGCAGAACCTATCTGGAAATCATGCGGATCCTTAAGCCGGGCGGTCGGCTGGTGGTTGCTGATGTGGTCAGCGATGAACCGGTCAGCGCAGCGATTAAAAACAGCACCAAGTACCGGGGC
>JBATKL010000147.1:0-5451 GCA_049669385.1 Candidatus Electrothrix sp.
CACAATCATGTGAATACGGGTCAGCAATGTACTGTGTTCTCGCAACATATACTTAAAATCAAACTGCTTAACTAATATTACAAACTAAATTATTTACTGACAACATCTGTTCTTCTCTTTTCCACAATAAATAAATGTACAAGCACCGCTGTCGATAACCGTGATCACGATGGCCTTAACGGTGCTGCTGCAAGAGCTGGAGAATATGCAGAATATGCAGCAAGGTCTGCTGCTGACCAAGCAATTACTCTCGTTCATTCGCCTAATCGAGAAAACAGCTCATTGGTTCTCTTCTATGAAAAGACAAATATCTGAGCTGAGCCCCAGGGCCTTACCCAATTCATCAAACCATCTTCGCTCACTCTCTGTATCAATAATGACTGCCGAGGCAGCAACGGCGTATATGGCTTGCCCCAGTCGGACATCTTCAACTCCTTGGGTCAGTTCAACAATGGAGCGTGGGTGATGCAGCTCTTCCAAAAGGAACATTTTTTCCTCCTGAGCAAGGTCCACAGCACGCAGGCGATCAAGAATCGCCTTTTCTTCCTCACTGTCAAGCATACCGTCCGCATGGGCAGCCCCCACCATGGCCTGAATCAGGCGGCGGGCAACATCCTGCTCGTCAAGCACTGTTCTCAAGGGCTCAGGCTCAGGCTCAACCGTGGTCCTCTCCAAAGAGCTCGTCGGCACCGGAGCAGCAGGGCTCATAGTCTGTTGCTGCCTCTGTTCCTGCTGCACCCCAGCTGGTGGAGGCGGGGGCGGAGAAGCAGAGGTCGGCTGTGCCTGCGTTACCTGCGAGCTGTATTGCGGGTTTGCTCCTGTAACGGTTTGTCCCTGCTGAGCCTGTTTGCTTCGATATATTTCGTAGGCCCCTACCCCCAGTCCAATGGCCGTGAGCAGGCCTTTACCGGATGTCAAATTACCCGTTAAATTATCAAGCAATGAATTCTTTTTTGAGACGTGCTGCGAAGATGTGCTTTGCCGGTAGCCTCCATCTCCTCCTTTGTACTTATGTTTTTTTTTATATTTTTTATGCTTCTTTTTAAGAAGGTTCCCGCCGGATCCCGTGACCTCATGCAGCAACTTACCAAATAATTTTTCAACGTCCATAAACCCTCCTGAAAAAGGATAAATATTTCGTCTCTGCCAGTGATGGACAATAATAATTTCCAATACCTTTCTGATAGAATCAGTCTATTGTACCTATTGCCTCGTTGGAAGCAAGTAGAATCGAAAGCACTCTTAATGCGAGTATCTGCATTTTGTTTTTTGATCAGGAAACAAGGCCGCTGCCAGCCGGGCATCTCGCCCGTAGATATCATCATAAAAATAAGCTGTCCCGGTATTACGATCAACACGGGCTGTCCGATAAATAAGATGTACCGGCAGGGGGTGATTCAAGACAAACACCTTTCGCTCGTTACGGGTGATCTGCGCTTTCAGTTGCTTTCGCGTGACCATCTGATGATCGTTACTCAGGATATAGCCAGCTAAATCCAAAGGCCTACTCAATCGGATACAACCATGACTAAAGGCCCGCCTGGGCCGTCTGAACAAACCGTGTGCCGGTGTGTCATGCAGATACACGTTGTTACTATTAGGAAACATAAATTTCATCGTGCCCAAGGCATTACCCGGCCCCGGTTCTTGACGGAGATGAAATTGACGGATTCCTCGTCCTATATTTTTCCAATCAATACTTTCCGGCATGACCTCCAGAGCCCCCTCCTGCCAATCAGCAAAGATACGGATACGCTGCTCATGTAAATAGGAGGGATTTTTCATGACCTTGGCAACTATCTCATTACGGACTATCGAAGGCGGTATATTCCAATAGGGATTAACCTCAATATAAGTCATCACATGATTAAAAATCGGGGTGTTATGCCCCACTTTCCCGACAATAACCGGCATGGTTATCTCAACCTGTCGATCATTCATGCCGACAAGACGAAATCCGGCAATATTAACGAGAATACGCCTCCCTTCGAGTTGATGAGGCAACCAGCGCCACCGCTCCATATTCAAAATAATTTTCTTAATATGATCTTCAACCGGCAGGTTCAGCGCGTTTAAGGTATTCGCCCCGATCACGCCGTCCTGTTCCAGACTGTAGCGCTGCTGAAAATGTTGCACAGCCCGGAGCAAGGCCTTGTTGTATTGAAGACGATAAACCGGTAAAGGAGCAGGAATAAACCACCATGATGGCGGGAGCAGGGCTTCTCTGAAAGAAAATTGCTCAGAGACTGGTAGTATCGGTCCTGGAAAGGATTTTAAACGCGCAATCAGAGGAGGTGGAGGAATAGCGGCAAAATCTTTCAGGTCGCCGGTAATAAATAATCGTTCCGCCAGCAGCCGCAGTCGTGGATCTATCATCCCCGGCCTGATGACCTGCCCAGAAGGAATTTCAGACCAACCTCCCTGCTCAGCCAGTCTTCTATATTTAGCCAGCATTTTTTTCAACGACTGGTAATCGTAATGGCGCGGCGATAAATTCTTTAAAAAATGCCGCAAATCAACAGCGCCCACCGCTTGACGGAGCAGAGCATCCCGATTAGCAACCGTAGAGCGGGCCGATGAAAATAAATTTGGATCAAGCAAGCAATTGGCCGCAGCCCCTTCCACCATATCTCCGAGATAGGTATACAATGCCAAAGTAAGCATAAGATCAAGCTGAGCAAGATCTTCTGTTCCTCTGTTCACCAGTAAAGCTGTTACTTCGGTTATCCGGTAGCGTTCAGGATTCAGCCCTTCCTCATCAACCCGATGCAGAATAGAGAGGAGAATATGGGCGTTCCGGGTTGGCCCGTATTCTGTCACCCAATAGGGCGAAAAATTATTTTCCTGATAAAAAGCAAATAGTAGAGCATTCAATCCATCAGATGCCTTCCGGTCAAGGATAAAGGAAAATTTAAGAGAGGGCTTGTTTTCGAGAAGCCAGAAAAGGCTTTTCTGCAAGGGCAGCATGTCGGTTGCCGGAATGCTTCGCACTGTATTTTTCGCTTGCTCATCAATATTCGCCAAGCCGGAAGACAGGCTGAGCAGAATGAAGACCGCAATACCAATACCGGCGCAAGCAGCCGAAAACTTTGGGAAGGTCATGGATGGGTTCGTGAAAATACTCTTTGTCGTTTTAAGCTGGAACTTCTCTGGGACTGTGCTCACAATAAACCATTCTATGGCAAACAAGAGAAAGCAACAAAGGCACAGGAAAAATCTCCTGTGCCTTTGTACCGAAACCGAATCGGTTCCGCACGGAAAAATCATCGTATTACTTTAATACGATGAGAAAAACGTCATTGATATCTTCTGATTTTATTGCTTAATAACGGTAATATTCCGGCTTATACGGACCTTCCACATCAACGCCTATGTAATCAGCCTGCTCCTTATTCAGAACAGTCAGCTGCGCACCGATTTTTTCCAAGTGCAGGCGGGCTACCATCTCATCAAGCTTTTTCGGGAGAAAATACACCTGATTTTCATACAAGGTGTGGTTATTCCATAGCTCAATCTGAGCCAACACCTGGTTGGTGAAGGAGTTACTCATCACAAAGCTGGGATGACCGGT
Source organism: Candidatus Electrothrix sp. (assembly GCA_049669385.1). Classification (GTDB taxonomy): domain Bacteria; phylum Desulfobacterota; class Desulfobulbia; order Desulfobulbales; family Desulfobulbaceae; genus Electrothrix. Next base: position 3,572 of record JBATKL010000147.1, read on the forward strand.
TGCGCAGCCGAGATTGACCAATCGGCCTTCGGCCAGGACAATAATTCGCTTTCCGTCTGGAAAGATAACATGATCGACCTGCGGTTTGATATTTTCCCACTCCAGATCCTTCAGACCGGCAATATCAATCTCTGAATCAAAATGACCGATATTGCAGACAATGGTCTGGTCTTTCATCAGATCCATATGAGCTCTGGTGATGACCTCCAGGTTACCGGTGCAGGTGACAAAAATATTACCTACAGAGGCAGCCTCTTCCATGGTCACTACCTTAAAGCCTTCCATGGCAGCCTGCAGGGCGCAGATAGGATCAATCTCTGTAACATAAACCATGGCCCCCATACCGCGCAGGGCTTGAGCACAACCCTTGCCCACATCCCCGTAACCGATAACCACGCCGATCTTACCGGCAATCATCACGTCCGTGGCCCGTTTAATACCGTCGATCAGCGACTCACGGCAGCCGTAGAGATTATCAAATTTTGACTTTGTTACGGAGTCATTGACATTGATGGCCGGAGAAAGTAACTGTCCAGCCTTGGCCATCTCGTTCAAACGATGAACACCCGTGGTGGTTTCCTCGGAAATCCCACGAATATCCTTCATCATTTCAGGATACTTCTCGTGCATAATCTGGGTCAGGTCACCGCCATCATCCAGAATCATATTGGGCTTCCAATCATCAGGCCCAAAAATAGTCTGTTCAATGCACCACCAGAACTCTTCATCAGTCTCGCCCTTCCAGGCAAAGGTAGGAATTCCGGCCTTGGCCACAGCTGCTGCTGCCTGATCCTGCGTTGAAAAAATATTACAGGAGGACCAGCGCAGGTCTGCACCCAACTCGACCAGGGTTTCCATCAGAACTGCGGTCTGGATAGTCATATGGAGGCAACCAGCGACTCGTGCCCCTTTCAGGGGCTTATCCTTGCCGTATTCCTCACGCAAGGCCATCAGACCTGGCATCTCTGTCTCAGCAATAGCGATTTCCTTGCGTCCCCATTCAGCAAGACTCATATCCGCCACTTTATAATCATTCATTATATACAACACTCCCCTAGGATAACTAGGCTAGGTAATGTGATGATACTCCAGCAACAGAGACGATAATTTCTGCACCGGAAATCATAGAAAAAAGTCGAACAATGCAATACATATTAATACACATCGCTCGGCATCAAATATACAAAATTTACATTCCTGCTGCGCTTTTCAGCTCTTCAGCCTTGTCTGTCCGCTCCCAGGTAAAATCAGGCAACTCACGACCAAAATGACCATAAGCTGCTGTTGCTTTGTAGATGGGCCTGAGCAGGTTAAGCTGCTGGATAATGGCCTTGGGTCGCAGGTCAAAGAATTCGCCTATCAGTTCCACCAGACGCTCCTCGGAAATTTTGCCAGTGCCAAAGGTATTAACATTGATGGAAACAGGCTTGGCAATACCGATGGCGTAGGCTACCTGCACCTCCACGGTGGAGGCCAGCCCAGCAGCAACAATATTTTTAGCCACATAACGACCCATGTAGGAAGAAGAACGATCCACCTTGGAGGGATCCTTTCCAGAAAAAGCACCGCCGCCGTGGGAGCCACGACCGCCGTAGGAATCCACGATAATCTTTCGCCCGGTTACGCCGCAGTCGCCCACAGGACCGCCGATAACAAAACGGCCTGTCGGATTGATAAAGTATTTGGTATCCGCATCAATCATCTCAGCAGGTAGGGTGGGCTTGATGATCTCCTCCATCACGCCCTCTTTAAGATCCGCATAGGAGACATCAGGACTGTGCTGGGTCGAAACAACTATTGCCTCAATCCGTTTGGGCACATTGTCTTCATACTGGATAGTGACCTGACTCTTGGCGTCAGGCCGCAGCCAAGGAAGTACC
>JBATKL010000148.1:0-2699 GCA_049669385.1 Candidatus Electrothrix sp.
TATAATTCCGCAATAACATCCTGAAGATATCACCAGAAAAACCACGCCGCATACTGGAGAGTAACATGCCTTCGATATCAATGTTTTACGGTATCATTGTCTACATGTATTACATGGACAATAATCAACACAAGCTGCCGCATATCCATGTAAAATATCAAGGAAAATAGACGGTTGCCTCCCTGCCCGACGGCGAAATCCTTGAAGGTGACCTTCCCGGCAATAAAATGAAGCTGCTTCAAGCCTAGATTGAGCTGCATAAAGATGAACTTATGGCCGACTGGGAGTTGGCTGTATCCGGTGAACAGCCATATAAAATTGATCCTCTGCGGTGAATAGAATGAATCCTCGTGTAAACAAGATACTTGAGATTGATTTCCCTTTTCTGCTGTTGCAGTTCACCAACGGTGAGATCAGAAAGTTTAGCTGTGAATCTTACCTGCATGTCGGGGTCTTTAAGGAGCTTCAGGATGAACGATACTTCAGCAAAGCGGTCGCCTCGGAAGGGACTGTGGTCTGGCCGAATGAGCAGGATTTCTGCCCTGATACGCTGTATCTGGAATCAGAAATCAATAGGGTCAGACTCGATTGATTTTGTCAAGATCGCGGAAATGGGAAATAGAGAACGTAGCACGTTTTACGATCGACCGGTTCACGACCCCATCCCGGCAGATTCTACCTGGGCGATCACAAGGATCGCACCCTACGATGCGGGGTGAATAACCCATCTGCATGAACCGGATATCCATCATGGGCGGGGCATATGTAGGGGCGGTTCAGGCGCGGACATCGTAGGGACACGGCATGCCGTGTCCCTACAATTATATCATGCCTGCAATCCTCTGTAACGACTCATGAAATACAACCAGAAAACAGGGTCGTGATTTATCACAGGGAGTTATGATGGAAACAAAGAAAATGGCCCACTGCATCTGGGTGAGGTGTTGCAGGAATAATTTTTGAAACCGTTGGGCCTGAGCCAGAATAAGCTGGCCTTGGCTCTTCACGTCCCTGCCAGAAGAATTAACGAGATTGTCCTGGGCAGAAGAGGGATCAGCGCGGATACGTCCCTGCGACGGTACGATTCGCACGAGATCATTGATATGCGGCCTTGCCAGCTGGGTAAGTCCGCTTGAGTGCAACGAAAGCAGACGGTTCTTTGCTCAGATTGTCTGATTTCTTTGTACTCAATTCAAGATCTACGTGCCTACGTGCCTACGTGCCTCGAACAACTTTAAGGAGTGGAAAATGCACAACGAAAAAGCAAGAGGAGTTGCTTTGAAAAAATTATCCGCCGCCGCAACCTCCACAACCGCCACCGCCACCGCCACCTCCTCCGCAACTGCAACCGCCACCTCCTCCTCCGCAACCTCCGCAACCGCCACCGCCTATTACTCCACAGTCGCATTCCATGAGATAGACAACTATGCCGAAGAACATCATAATCCACAAATAATTGAATTGTGACATACCCTGCTCCTTGCCGGCGATAACTCGAGATATTCCAGCTGAAAAATAGATAATGGCAGGAATTACTCCTTTCCAGTCATTCCATTCCGCAACAAGTACTAAAACAGCCCAAAGAATAAAATAATATAACAGGAACCTCGACCCAGAAACACTGGGTGTCATCAAAGATGAAAGAATCAATACACCAACTTCAAACAAACAGAATAATACCAAACTTCTCATAACCATCTCCTGATTATAAATAACAGCCCGGATCCCGTGTAAACGGATCGCCATTTTTTGCCCAAGCAAGGCATTTCAGGCCACCACGGCAGGTTCGTTCATGCTTGCACCTTTCACATCCATGAATAATTGCATCATCCTCACGAAGACGCACAAGAAAATCATTATTTGTATAGATGGTTGATAAGCTACTTTCAAAGAGATTACCCACCTTGCGCTCCATTCTTCTGCACGGATAAACATCACCATCAGGCATAATGGCCAGCAGTTTCCTGCCAGCAGAGCATCTGTACGGTTTTCGGAAAGGCAGGGCCAGGAACTGCAAACCTCTACCAGCAGAAATTCGATTCTGGGTAAGCGGATCAAGAATGTTAATACAAAGAGCAAGCCGTAACAGCTGAAGATATTTCCTGACTTCAGTAGGCCCAAGTGAGAGCCCCTCTTTATCGCCAGGACCTGGGATCACCCGGTCTGTCCAGAGATGGTTAGTATTGAGGCGGTTACAGAGAAAGGATAATCTCAAAAAATCTTTATAATTCTTCTTCGTTGCTGTAAAAGACACTGTTGTTCTGATCTTGGCAGCAACTAATTGCTTTATCCCCTGCACAGCCTTATCAAAACTTCCTTGCCCTCGTATTACTTCATGATTTTTTTTAGTTCCATCCAGACTAATTTGGACATAGGCAGGAGGATATTTTTTCAATAATTGGAGATTTGCTGGATTGATACAATGCCCATTGGACAGCAGGCTATAGCTCTTTACCTGGCTGGTTTGAGATACTTTTTTTATCAAAGCATCAAGATGGAGAAAAAGAAAGGGTTCGCCGCCAGTTATTGTAAGGTGAAGAGGTCCTTGCTGTGGATGTTGCCTTCTGAAATCAGCAAGCTGGGTCAGAATCTCTTCAATCTGCAAGAACGAAAGCTCGTTCTTGTCATTGTATGTTGTCTGATAGCAGTGCAGGCAACGAAGATTGCATTTGTTGGTGATATGCCATTGGAAAATCATA
>JBATKL010000149.1:0-2572 GCA_049669385.1 Candidatus Electrothrix sp.
TCACCGGTCTGGCAGCAGGGGATTATGTTGTTGAGGTGACAGACACGGGTTCGGTGCTGATAGGTTCGACACTGACTGGTGGGGCTGATCCGTTGGCAGTAACAGGGCTTGTTGCAGGCCAGGATTACAACGACGCAGACTTTGGCTACCAGCAGACTCAGGCCAGCATTGGCGATTTGATCTGGAACGATCTTAATGGCGACGGGATCAAGGATGCCGGGGAAACCGGTATTGACGGTGTGACCGTGGATCTGTATCAGTACAGCAATGGCAACGGTGTTGTCGATGCCGGAGAGCCGGTTGTTGCGACCCGTACCACGGCTGGCGGAGGTGCTTACGATTTCACCGGTCTGGCAGCGGGCAATTATGTTGTTGAGGTAACAGACACGGGTTCGGTGCTGATAGGTTCGACACTGACTGGTGGGGCTGATCCGTTGGCAGTAACAGGGCTTGTTGCAGGCCAGGATTACAACGAGGCAGACTTTGGCTATCATTATGACTCGGCTGGGATTTTTTCCATCGGTGATTTGGTGTGGTACGATAGCGACAGTGACGGTGTCTCCCCACAGGAGGGTGACACTGGAGAACATGGTCTTGGTGGTATTACTGTGACTCTTTACCTGGATACAAATAATGACGGCAAGGTGGATAGCGGTGACCAGCTGCTGAGGCAAACCGTTACCTCATCGAGTCTTATTGATATAAATGGCGACAGCACCGCTGATCCTATCGGTTCCTATTACTTCGGGCCTGTTAATGGCGTCAACGGATTGCCCCTTGGAAATTATCTCGTGACCATTGGTGCAGGAAGTGAGCTAGATGGGTTGCGTTTGACCAGGGACAGTATAAATCCACGTGCGGTGACGATCGTAAATACAAATATCACAGACGCTGACTTCGGATTAGCCTCGGTGGTTCCAACTTACGCCGTAGTCAGCTTTTTCAACGCCTATGTCAACGATAAAAATCAAACGGTCCTGGAATGGAAGACGGCCAGCGAGATAGGTACCATAGGTTTCTTGCTAGAGCGTTTAAACGAACAGAGCGGTAACTATCAAGCAGTCAATGCAAAATTTTTACCTGGTATGCTTAACCCTCCCCATGGCGGAACTTATCGTTATGTCGACAAGACCGCAAAAATCGGCAGGGCATATACCTATCGCGTGGTCGAGGTGGCGGTGAATAGCCAAGGGACGATTTCTGGCCCGTATACTGTGCAGGCAAGCGAAGCGTTGCCGGTGAACAATCAGATGTTTGCCGACGGCCCGGAAGGGTATACCTTGACGCAGCAGAAGTTTTCCGAAAAACAACTTCAGCGTTTTGCCGCCCGAAGTGAGTCTGCTCTTGATTTTGTTGCCCAAAAAGAGAGTAAGACGGGAGATACGCTTAAGATACCAGTCAGCAAAGACGGGTTGGTTTATCTGACCGCCGCCGAGCTGGCAGGGACATCTGGACTTGCTGAGAATCAGGTTGTAGAATACTTGAAGGCAAAGGAATGCTTGATCACCCTGCGGGGAGAATCGGTTGCCATGGTCACCGCCAATACCGGTTCAGCTCTCTGGTTTTACGGTCAGGCTCCAAGCAGAAACGACATTGGGCAGAATATCTACCAGCTTGAGTTGGGTAAAAAAGGTGTGAAGATGGAGAACACTTCGGGCCGGGCCGACACGATCGTTGATGCGCCCCAGTCCTTCTCCGCCCGGAACAAGGTTGAGGAGAATCACCAGCCCTTCCACCTGTATATCAACACGCCAGTGAAAGACTTCTGGGCCTGGGAATACCTGTTGGCCTATGGCGGTGAACATACGGCAACCCATATGATCTCCGCGCCGCATCTCACAGGAGAAGGCCATGCGACGATCACGGTCAATCTGGTCGGAGTGGGTAACCAAAATTCTGGTCAGGCCGCACCGTACAAAGTTGCTGTTTTTCTGAACGGCACGGATATCGGCTCGGTGGAATGGTCTGAACAGGGTGATTATCAGTTCCGAGCTGAAGTGACGGCTGATTTGCTTTTGGAAAATGACAACGAGGTAAAACTTATCTCACAGCTGAACAGCGGAATTGTTTATTCGTTAATCTATCTTGAATCTATCCAGATGGATTACGAGCGCAGCTATGAGGCGGTCAATGGTGAACTGATCTTTGCCAATGCCGATTATGACAGCATCACCGTCAAGGGATTCAGTAGCAGCGACGTATTGGCTCTTGATATTACGGACCCGAAGAAGCCCACCCGTATGCGCACGCTGCCCGGCAAAAATGAGGAGGGAGAGTACACGATCACTGTTCAGGCCGAGCCGGAGCATGATTACTTTATTACTGAAAATATCAGCCAGACGGTTTCCGGCCCTATGACTGTTAACAGCCCCTCTCAGTTGCGCAGCATGGATAATCAGGCGGATTATTTGGTGATAAGCCCGCTGAACATGATGGAGTCCGCAGAGCGGCTTGCTGATTATCGTGCCTCTCAGGGGATGGCCGCAATGGTCATTGATATTGAGGATATTCAGGATGAGTTCAGTCATGGTTTGGCCGCGCCAGAGGCGATTCGTGATTTTCTGACGTATGT
>JBATKL010000150.1:0-3483 GCA_049669385.1 Candidatus Electrothrix sp.
AGAGAACATAGCCGTGTTTATTCCGACGACTTTACCGTGAATATTGAGCAGCGGGCCACCTGAGTTACCGGGATTGATGGCGGCATCTGTCTGGATGAAGTTTTCATAATCGCTGATGCCCATTCTGGAGCGTCCCTTGGCTGAAACCACGCCAACAGTGACGGTTTGGCTCAATTCAAAGGGACTGCCGATAGCTATCACCCATTCGCCGACTTCCAACTTGCCGGAATCGCCCAAGGGTAAGACCGGTAACTTTTTTCCGTTGATTTTAATCAGGGCGACATCGGATTGCGGGTCTGTTCCTACGACTGACGCTGTGAATTCCCGTTTATCAGCCAGCCTGACTCGTATGGTGTCGGCGTTATCAACCACATGATTATTCGTTAAGATCAGGCCATCTGGAGAAATGATGAAACCTGAACCGGCTCCGTGCTGCTTAAAGGGACTTGGTTCCTGGCGAAAGCGATCAAATTTTTTCCCGAAAAAGTGTTCGAAAAAAGGGTCGTTGAACATGTCCATCTGGCCACGCCCGTCAAAGCTCTTGTTTGTTTTCTCCACGCCGATATAGACCACTGCTGGTCCGGCTTTTCGAACAACAGAGCTGAAGGCCTTAGCGGAACGATTCAGCATCGCAATATCATTTTCCTGATTTGCTGCTCCTGCCTGCACGGCCAGCAGAAAAAAACAGAGTGCGAAAATCGCCATCATACTCAATCGTGGAATAACATGCTTGTGTTTCATTGTTCGTAACAACTCCATGCTGTTTGATATTATGGAAGATTTCAGGAAGGGCTTTTCAGCTCTGCGCGATCTTTTTTACGAATTGCTTCTACTGTTATACCTTCCGACAAAAGCGTCAAGGGAGAATTGCGGAAATGAGAAGACAATTTTATGGATAACATAACTTTAAATTACGTTTTTGTAATTTTTTTTGCAATGCAAAAAAACAATAACTTGTTTATTGTATGCGCATGACGTTTGTGCTGTGGGGTGGAATGCATTTTGCTTGTATCACACGAATAGGATAATTTTTGAAAAAAGAAATCTACATCACTCCCACATCACTCTACATTATTTATGGTGACATGTATTTCTTATTAAAAAGCTTTTTCTTGGATCAAGGGCCAAGAGACAACTGGCGATGCAACAGCTTATCTCGGTTTTAAAGTACAGTTCTTGAAAAAATATTTCCTCTTTGTTACAGTTACTTTCTTTTTTATTACGTAATTGTAACTTTATTTTCAATAAAGAGAGGGAAGGATGATTAATGGAGCGGATACCGCCTTTATTTTGGCGGCAGCAGGACTGGTTTTGTTGATGACCCCTGGATTGGCCTTGTTTTACGGGGGAATGGTACGCAGTAAGAATGTGCTGGGGACCATTATGCAGAGCCTGATTATGATCTCGATTATTTCGTTTGAGTGGGTGTATATCGGTTATTCTATGTCCTTTGGACCTGATGTGGGCGGGATTATTGGCGATCTTTCCTGGTTTGCCCTCAACGGGGTGACCACTGCTCCCAGTCCAGACTATGCAACCACGATTCCGCAAACAGTGTTTATGATCTACCAATGTATGTTTGCGGTGATCACCCCGGCTTTGATCACAGGGGCCTTTGCCGAACGGGTGAAGTTTTTGCCTTTTGTAATCTTCAGCCTGCTTTGGTCTGTGCTGGTGTATAACCCGGTTTGTCATTGGATTTGGGGCGGAGGCTGGATGTCGACCCTTGCCACTCCGGTCTTGGATTTTGCCGGTGGCCTGGTGGTGCATGTCACCTGTGGTGCAGCCGCCTTGGCCGCCATTCTGGTGATTGGTCCTCGGCGGGGATTTGGTCGGGAAAATTTTCTCCCGCATAACCTGCCCATGACCATGCTGGGGACCGGTCTACTGTGGTTCGGGTGGTTTGGTTTTAACGGGGGGAGTGCCTTGGCAGCGGACGGCGTTGCTGCGACAGCTTTTGTTGCAACCCATCTTGCCGGAATGGCCGGAATGGCAACATGGACCCTGATGGAGTGGTTTGAGCTTGGTAAGCCGACGACTCTGGGTGCTGCATCCGGGGCTATTGCCGGTCTTGCCACAATCACGCCCGCCGCTGGTTTTGTCGGCCCTCATTCAGCCATTGTTATCGGCCTGATCGCCGGGGTGGTATGCTTTTTTGCCGTCAGTATGAAATCCAAGCTCGGCTATGATGATTCCCTTGATGTGGTTGGTATTCACGGCGTTGGCGGATTGGTCGGCAGTTTATTGCTGGGTGTTTTTGCTTCCAAGGCGGTGAATCCTGGTGGGGCTGATGGCTTGCTGACCGGAAATATTTCCCAGCTGCTTTCTCAGGTGATGGGCGTGGTCGTTGTTGGATTATATGCCTTTGTTGTCTCCTGGGTCCTTATTAAGGTCCTTCACACGACCATGGGTATGCGTTTGACTGAAGAGAATGAGGAGCAGGGAATGGATTATACCGAGCACTCTGAGACAGCCTATAATTAACAGGCAGTAACCGGTTCATTTAACTGTTTCAACTTTCGAATTCTCGTTGTATGTTGGCTTCCATGGAGCTGCTTGTTGCTGTTGCTTGTCGTTGTTTGTCGCGTCAGGCTGATATGCCTGCTGCATGGAAGCCGGAACGAGATAATAATAAATAAGAAATAAGAGAGAGCCAGATGAAAAAGGTTGAAGTTATTATAAAGCCTTTTAAGCTTGACGCGGTGAAGACGGCCCTGAACGAGATCGGCATTAAGGGGATGACTATTTCCGAGGTGAAAGGGTACGGTCGTCAAAAAGGGCATACTGAAATCTATCGCGGCGCTGAATATAAGGTCGATTTTCTCCCCAAGATCAAGGTGGAAATCATTGTTGAGGCGGAAATGGTGGATAAGATAATCGACGTGGTCGTTGAGGCTGCTCGCACCGGCAAAATCGGTGACGGAAAAATCTTTATTCTGCCTGTGGAAAAAATCGTTCGGGTACGGACAGGAGAAACTGACAGCGAAGCAATTTGATGTCCTTGGAACTGCATGCACAACGGCAAGCTCTGGAAAAACTCTGGGAGCAGGGGCTGAGTGGTCATCAGCTGCTTCAGCAGCATACGGAATTGGTCGACAATTTTATTATTGACCTCTTTAAGGCCTCTCCGGCAGTCAATCAGGCTCGCGGAGAAATAGCCCTTGTCGCCTTGGGCGGATATGGTCGCCAAGAACTTTATCCCTATTCCGATGTAGATTTGCTCCTGCTCCATGATCGCAAGTCCAAAAAGGATATGCAGGCGGTAGTGGAATCCATCCTCTACCCTCTTTGGGATGGGGGATTTGAGGTAGGGCACAGTGTCCGCAGCGTGAAAGACGCGATTCGTTTTGCCAAGGAAGATTTTATTTTTGAGGTCTCTCTGCTGGATGCTAGATTGCTCGCAGGCTCGGAATCTCTGTACCGCGAGCTGCTCGACCGCTATCAGAAAAAAATTCTCTACGGTCAACGGCAAAAGTTTGTTCG
>JBATKL010000151.1:0-1776 GCA_049669385.1 Candidatus Electrothrix sp.
CTATTTCACCAGTTTAAGCAGAAAATCAATGATTGCAGAAGACTGCAACTTCCCAATCCACCAAGCATATCCCAGAGCAATAATAACGATCAACGGTAGAACAAGCGACAGCAACACAGTTCTCCACTTGCCCGCATCCTCAGCCGCCCCCGTAAGAGCAAGACGATAGCCCTGCACTATTGTCCGCAACGACAACGAACGTTTAGGTTTAATCCGGCATTGCTGCTCCCTAAACAGCTTCTTTGCCCAACGAACACTCTTCCCGGCCTCCCGAGCCTCCCAAAGCGACAAACCCGCCAGCTGAAGCCGCAAAGGATGTCTGCCGCCCCATTCCAAGGCCAGTTGCTGTTCTTCTGGATCCAGGGCCGGTTCACCATCAACAGGCAAACCCACCAGCTCCTCGGCTTCATCCTCGCTGAACTCTCCCAACGCCACCACATGACCCAGATTAAAAAAAGCTGAGGTCAAATCATGCTCCCCGGCATACACATCCAGAGGCCTGCGACTAGAAAGGATGAACATCAGCTGACTGGCATTCATACAGCCGCGCAGCCGATCAAAAAAGATATCAGTAAACTGCTCACCATTCTTGAGCAATACCTCAAACTCATCCAGACAAAAAACCGGCAAAAGAACATAGTCGGCAAACTGCTCCAAGAGGCTGACAAAGGCCTGATGACTCCGAGGAGGAGCAAGGAGATTTTTTCGCAAGGATTCAATCCGCTGGACAGCAGGCTGTTTCACCAAAGCCCGGCCCAGGGCCTGATAAAAGGCCGTTTCGCTCGGCGGGGTATTAGCCTGAAGATCCAGATAGACCACAACAAAACGGGTCGGGGTGCTGACCCGCTGCTCCCAGGTCTGAAAGAAATGATAAAACAAGGAAGACTTGCCTATGCGGCGTTCCCCCACCACATTAACGCTGGTGGGCTGAGCCCCGCCCATCCGACGGGTAAGAAGCGCCAGTTCCTCCCTGCGTCCGACAAAGCGGCTGGGATCGGTAATCATGGGACCGGCAACAAAGGGGCAGGAGCGAAGGGAAGAAATCGGCATAACCTCTTGTACAATGTAAGAAACATCAAGAAACTGCGTAAGTAATCGGCTGTCTCATTACAGACAGCCGATCTGTAGGGGCAAGGCCTGACAGGGGTTCTGAAGCCGATTACGCTTCAGCACCGGCATCGTTTTTCGGCGGAGACGGTGGTACAGTCTTTGCTCCGGTGATCTGGCGACGCCGCTTTGCTTCATAGACAGAAAGGATAAAGAGGCAGGAATACGGATGGGTGAGCAGCGTGCCAAAGACGACAGAACTGCCGATGGATTCCAGAATGATCAAAACCGCCACCACGGCGATATGCTCAGCAATCGGATCATCCAACGCCATGCGGCTGGACTCTTTGACCGCCTCAACCAGCCCCAGACGCTGATCTGTCATCAGGGGCAGCATATACACAAGAAAGAAAGCGCCAGCCAACATCAACGCGATACCCGGCAAAACCACCATGGCCAGACCGATAAGAACAAGAAACACAAAGAGAGCTGCAAAGCCCAGTAACGGAAAAAACAGATCCATATGAGCGAACAGATCCTTCACGTCCGGCTTTCTGTTTTCGCGCAGGGCCAACAGCAGGGACTGCATATAGCCGGCAGAAACCACCGGGGCCATAATCCCGAGACTGGCAACCGACACCACAATCATCACCAGGGTGTTGACAAGTATCGGTGCGAAATTCCCTAGCATTACTTGCCAGGATCGTTCAAAATGCTCTTTAAAATCCA
>JBATKL010000152.1:0-4126 GCA_049669385.1 Candidatus Electrothrix sp.
TTTTCCGCCTCCAGATCCTTATTGAGCTGAACAACCCTGCCGTAACGGATCTCCGCCACCTTACTCAGGTCACCAAGCCGCTCGGCCCGCTGCTCCTCAATATGGGCCTCGTCAATATGGGTTTTGATATCCCGGATGCTCTGAATCACGTCTTTTTCCAACTGCCACTGCCCCTTCATGGCGTTGAGCTGCTCATTCAGCTCGGCCAGATCCTTTTTCAGGCGCTCCAGCTGCTCTTTGGAGGCCTTGTCTTTTTCCTTTTTCAGGGCCTCCTGCTCAATCTCCATCTTGATCCGTTTGCGGTCCAGCTCATCAATCTCCGTGGGCATGGAGTCAATCTCGATGCGTAGCTTGGATGCAGCTTCGTCGATCAGATCGATAGCCTTATCCGGTAGAAAACGGTCAGAGATATAACGATTGGAGAGCATGACCGCTGCCACGGTGGCTGCATCCTGAATGCGCACCCCGTGATGGACCTCGTACTTCTCCTTGATCCCGCGCAGGATGGCAATGGTATCCTCCTCGCTGGGCTCCTGAATCAGAACCGGCTGGAAACGACGTTCCAGGGCCGCATCCTTTTCAATATACTTGCGGTACTCATCCAGGGTGGTTGCACCCACGCAATGGAGCTCCCCTCGGGCCAAAGCCGGTTTGAGCATATTGGACGCATCCATAGACCCTTCCGAGGCCCCTGCCCCCACCAAGGTGTGGATCTCATCAATAAAGAGGATAATTTCGCCTGCCTTTTTCTCCACCTCCTTGAGCACCGCCTTGAGCCGATCCTCAAATTCACCTCGGTACTTGGCACCGGCGATGAGCAGGCCCATATCCAGCGAGATGACCTGCTTACCTTCCAGGGTGGCCGGGATATCTCCGTTGACGATGCGCTGGGCCAAGCCTTCGACAATGGCGGTCTTGCCCACACCTGGCTCGCCGATGAGCACGGGATTATTCTTGGTGCGACGACTGAGCACCTGGATGATCCGGCGCACCTCTTCGTCCCGACCGATGACCGGGTCCAGCTTGCCGCTTCGGGCCACATCAGTGAGGTTACGGGCGTATTTTTCCAGAGCCTGGTACTTGTCCTCGGGATAGGGGTCAGTGACCCGCTGATTCCCCCGGATGGTGGTCAGGGCCTGGAGAAAGGTCACCGGGTTGATGCCCATGCGCTGGAGCATCAGGGTGATTGGAGCCAGGGTGTCACTCTTCAGGATACCGAGAAAGAGATGCTCCTGGCTCACATACTCGTCCTGCATGGAGGAGGCCTCTTTGGCCGCCTGATCAACCACCTTTATGAAGGTCTTGGACATATAGGATTGCCCGGCAGCGGAACCGGAGACCTTGGGCAATTTACCGATCAGCTGGTCGGTCTCGCTGAGCACCACTGCCGGGGCGACACCGAGCTTCTGGAGTATCGGCACAACTACGCCTTCGGGCTGTTCCAGCAGGGCCTTGAGCAGATGCTCCGGCTGCATTTCCGGATTACCGAATTGCTCGGCCAAACGGTGTGCGGTCTGTATCGCTTCCTGGGATTTAACGGTGAATTTATCAAGCTGCATAGCTTCTCCTCTCTTCTTTATGTTCTCTTCCCTCTACAAAACAGAGGGTTACTCTTCTTCATTCTTGGAGAAGACGATAAGAATTATTTGTAGGGTGTCAAGGGTGGGGTGAGCTGTGGCGGATCGAAGGCGCTGGGTAAGGCTATCCTACATGATGATTTTTAATGCGAGCCAGGGGACGACGAGAAAGAAGAAGGTACAAAATTTATAGAGGCTGATAAAGACGTGGAACGCCCTGGCGACGTAGTCTTCCGGCACCTTGAATATTTTGTTGTGGATTTTAAGGACCAGTGGTTGAAAGGCGGTCACAAGGGTGAAAATGAAAAAGAGGAGGCCGAGGTTGATGAGCATGCACCAGAAGAGGAAGTGTTCGAGGATTTGGGTTGTCATGGTGTAGGGTGTGGCCTCTATGTTTTTGGGATGCGTGAGCGCATCCAACGTGAATCAAGATTGATTGTTTCATTTTGCACTCCTCATATCCAAAAAAATAGTGTAAAATCCATCTCTTTCCAACAAGGAAAAATGCAACCGTTCTTTAGACGGCACCAATAACAAAATAAAATAGGGGTTATTATGGAAGCATCTCCATCAAAAGTTATTCAGTATTTTAATGGCGAAAAACAAAATCTCATTCCGCTCTTTCAACGTCCCTATACTTGGAAGGAACATAATTGGAGGACACTCTGGGACGATGTGATGGTACAATATGATGCGGGTGATACGAATACACACTTCATGGGCGCAATTGTCTCTGTTCCAGCTCGTAGTGTGCCTGTAGGAGTTAATAAATATCTTATTATTGATGGGCAACAACGCCTAACAACGATATCATTACTCCTTTGTGCTTTGCGCGATTGTCTTGATGACAATTCAGCCGCACGCATCCAGGAAGTCTACCTAACTAATCGTTTTCGTGATATTGATGACACATTAAAATTTGTCCCTACTCAGGCAGACCGGGATGTGTATCGCACTATCGCCTTAGACCGACAAATACCAGAAGATGACAGTTTAATCATTAAGGCATATCAATTTTTTTTTAAAAAACTGCGCAAGAGCCATGATGCCAACGACGAACCTGTACGTCCAGATCAAGTATTAACCACGCTGGAACAAAATCTTCAGGTGGTCATGATTAATATAGGAGATACCGATGATCCGTACTTAATATTTGAAAGTCTGAACTTCAAGGGTGAGCCTCTTACCCAAGCAGATTTAGTGCGAAATTATTTATTGATGCGGTTCCATCACTCTATTTTTGCAGGTGGAGAGCAAGAACGAGTTTACTCGAAATATTGGCTACCACTCGAGAAAACACTTGATAATAATCTTACAGAATTCCTTCGCCATTACATGATGAAAGATGGTGATAATATCAAACAAGGAGGCATTTATGCCGCTATTAAAGACAAGCTAAAGGGTCTGGGTTCAACACAAGCAGTTGAACAAGAGCTTCAAGTTATGCAGACCTTTGGGGATCTTTACGCAAAAATACTCCTGATAACCCATGAAGAAGAAATAACAGTTCGCAATCGATTAGAAAACATTAAAGAACTCAAGGTTACGACATCATACCCTCTTTTACTTCGTCTTCTCCATGCTCGTCAAACAGGACTGCTCAACAGCACAGAATTAGAAAAATGTCTAGGGCTTGTAGAATCCTTTGTTGTTCGGCGAACAGTTTGTCGAGTACCAACGAATGCCCTGAATAAGTTATTTGTGCAATGGGCAAAAAACTTCCCAGATTCAGATCATATACAGTGGTTACAAGATGCTATGTTATCAGGGGCTGGATCTCGACGTTTTCCAGATAACGACGAATTTACTGAACACTTTAAAAACACCCCCCAATATGGCAGCGGAACAACACGATACATCCTCTTGAGGTTAGAAAAATCGTTTAAGCATAAAGAAACTGTAGATTTGACATCGACAACAATTGAGCATGTTTTACCACAAAAGTTAACCTCAAAGTGGCTGACGGAGCTCGGAAAGGATGCTGACAAAATTCACTCACGCATTGCTGATACCTTTGGAAATCTTACATTAACTGGATATAATTCTGAACTAAGTAATCTTCCTTTTACAGAAAAAAAAGAGAAGCTAAGCAATACCCACATCGAGTTAAATCGCTGGATAATAGAGCAAACTGATTGGGGTGAAAAAGAAGTTAAAAATCGAGGGGAGGAGCTTTTTAAGATTGCAAAATCTATTTGGAACGATCCTCTTGCTCCTTGATTATTAAAAGCAACTCTTTCCCTTCCCATCTTATCCATCCTTCTACACAGAAGAAAAACGATGGCAACCATTCAACGGAGCCTCGGGGCTTAGAATTATCAAAGTGTCAGCAACGAAAAAATACCAAACAAGGATAAAATCATGAAGAAAATCATTATCTCAGCTCTGCTGACCGCCTTTTACTGCGGCAATGTGCTCGCTGCCGAGGACGTGAGCGGCACCTTTGAGGCGGTTAAGGAATGCGAGGCATACAACTCGTTCAAGAAAAAGACCAATCCCGGTCAGGTTACAGTCAAGAAAGGCAAAAGCTACAAGGCGGTTGAGGTCAA
>JBATKL010000153.1:0-5028 GCA_049669385.1 Candidatus Electrothrix sp.
ATCTTATACTAAAAGTCTTGGACTAAAGTCCATAGGTTTCACTAGCGATTTGGATAATAAATTTGCAAAATTTTCGTATACATCTAATTATTTTAAGAGGTTACGAAAATGCCGCAATTAGTTTCAAATAAAAGAACCTGTCTTGCACCATCGTTCAATCAACTATGGAAACCGATTCAATCCATAAATAGGGGACAGACCACGTTTAAGGGAAGTTATTGAAAAAACCGAAAGGGTATGGCATTCGGGAACGATCAATTTCGGGTAAAAGGGGACGGATTTATTTTTCTTCTGTTGCGATGTATCACGGTGGCTACTTCAAAGATAGCAGAAAAGCGGTACGCACCCTACCCTGATCGGCTATTTTTTGTACACATCACCACGAAATCCGATCACCTCAATAGAGACTATTCTGACAGCAGCATCAACGGAATAGATGACTCGGATGTTACCGATCCGCATACGATAACTGCCTTGAAGATGCCCGTTGAGCGGTTTGATACTGTAATGCCGCAAGGGGTCTTCAGCCAGTCGATCAAAGGCGGCGTTCAAACGACGAGCCGTTGCAGTATCCGCCTTGCGATAGAACTTGGCGGCCTTTTTGGAAAGCTCTATTTCATACATCACGGCGAATCGATTTCAAACTCACAGTGTTGCCGGTGCGAATATCTTCTTTCGCCTCCTGGTAATCTCTTACGAAACCGGGATCACTCATCAGCATGGCGGTTTCGTCTTCACTACTCCTCTGTAAATCCTCCAGAAAAGCAAGCACTGAGTCAAGTTTCTCCAACGGCATTGCATTAATGGTGTTCAGAATTCTGTTCTTTGTATTTACCGTCCCCATAATATCTTCTCCTTCTCCTTAAAAATTAACAAGGTCGGACTTGCTCATTTATCCCCTTTTTAGGCATAAAGCCGTTTTTCACTCTCTGACCTTATGGCAACCTACTTTCTAAACAATTCAGCGTGAGAACCTGTTCTCTCAAGGTACAGCTTGTTATCGAATATTCTGTAGATAAGCAGCCAGTCAGGTTCGATGTGGCACTCTCGGTGATTCGCCCAATTCCCAATGAGCCGATGATCTTTATATCGCGAATCAAGCGCTTTTTCATCGACAAGCATTTCAACAACCTCTTGTAATTTGGTCAGATTTTTGTGCTTTTTTCTGATTCGTTTAAAATCCCTCTTGAACCGGGTTGTATAGTAAATCGTTAACAATTTAACTCCTCAAAAAGGTCGGCGACAGTATCCGCCCTATGAAGATTTTTACCGGCCTCGGAATCCTTGAGTGCTTTTTGTGTTACCTCATTTGGGATCTTGATTTCAAAAGGAATGCCTTTATGAAGCGTTATCTGAGTCAAATATAAAGCAATTGCTTCAGACATCGTCATGTGGAGCTGACTCAGTATATTTTGGGCTTCTCGTTTTACTTCGGGGTTAATCCGTGCTTGAATTGTCGCTGTTTTCTCCATAATTCACCTCGCTGTATTTGTGTTTACATACACCATACATTATCTATACAATCTACTGTTGCCTTTTGCAAGATGACTTTTAAATCCGAGTAAAGCAAAAAGGGGCTGAGCCAAATTATTTTTTGCGCTAGCAAAACGATAAATTATAGACTTAACACACAACCTCATCTAACCAAATTGAAAAAACAATGCCCCGACTCCCGAGAATATCCCCCACAGTAATCAGTAATTAAGGGACAGACCACCTTTTCCTTCCCTATTTGCCATTTCATCACAATAGGGTATAGTAACCTCATACTAAACAAGCCGCCCGAAACTTCCTGCAACACAATAACAGAGCCGACAACCCTATGTCCACCAAAGAACGCTACATCAACCTCTTCACCGATTACGGATTCAAAAAAATCTTCGGTGAAGAACCCAACAAGAACCTGCTTCTCGACTTTCTCAACGAGCTACTCAGGGAGGAACAGGGAGAAATCAAGGAGCTGACCTACCTAAAAACCGAGCAACTCGGCGACACCGACATTGATCGCAAGGCTATCTTCGATCTCTACTGCGAAAATGAGCAAGGCGAGAAATTCATTGTCGAGCTCCAGAAGAGCAAACAAAATTTCTTCAAAGATCGCGCCCTCTACTACTCCACCTTCCCCATCCGCGAACAGGCGGAACGGGGCGACTGGAATTTCAAACTTAAGGCCGTCTATACCGTGGCGATTCTGGATTTCGTCTTTGATGAGGACAAGAACACACCAGAAAAATACCGCTATGATGTTAAGTTGACAGATACTGACACCAACCGGGTGTTTTATGATAAACTAACCTTCATCTATCTGGAAATGCCCAAGTTCACCAAGAGCTTGGACGAGCTGGAAAGCCGGTTTGACAAATGGCTCTATGTTATCAGAAACCTGAACCGACTGGAACGGTTACCAGACACCCTACGGGAACAGGTTTTTGAGCAGCTTTTTGATACGGCGGAGATTGCCCGTTTTACCCCGGATCAAGTGCGCTCCTATGAAAAAAGCCTGAAGTATTATCGCGATATGAAAAACTCGCTGGATACGGCCTTTGATGACGGTAAAGAGGAAGGAAGAACAGAAGAAAAAAGGCAGGTCGTCATCAACGGGCTGCACCAGGGACTTGAGATAAAAGTGATCGCTACCTTGACGGGATTATCTGTTAAAATTATTGAGAAAATATCCAGGGAACTCTCAGAGGAAAAATCAAAAGGGTCAGGGGCAAATTAAATTTTGCACAAGAATACGATAAATTATAGACTTACCACACAACGTCATCTAACCAATTGAAAACTCAATGCCCCGACTCCCGAGAATATCTGTACTCCCCGGCAGGACGCCGCACCCTCCCCACAAAACCGAATTCCCTCACACAAACACCACCCTTGCATGCAATGCAAGCATTGCCTATAATGAAAGCATATCTTCATACTTTTCCAACAACACCAACCAATGGAGTATGCTCATGCCAAGTCTTACCATTCGAAACCTTGACCCTACCGTGAAAAAAGGCCTGCGAATACAAGCAGCCCGCCATTCCTGCTCGATGGAAGAGGAAGCCAGAAGAATTTTACGGGCCGCAATCCTCCAACCTGCTGCAAAAAAAGGATTAGGCTCCCTTATTCAGCAAAAATTTGAGCCAATCGGCGGAATCGACATAGAGCCTGTTCGTTCTGCTCCTCGTTCCCCTAACATGCTGGCTGATGAAGAATGATCCTTCTTGACACCAATATCCTCTCGGAACCCATGCGCCCGTCTCCGAACAAACGGGTTATCTCCTGGCTGGATCAGCAAATCGTCACTGACCTCTTTATCTGCGCCATCACCAAGGCAGAGATTGAGCTCGGTATTGCTCTTTTGCCGGAAAGCAAAAAGAAGCAATCCTTGTTTGCCGCAGCCCAAGAAATCTTCAACAGTTTTCCCGATCGCTGTTTACCCTTTGGAGCGACCGAGGCTTCAATCTATGCAGAAATTATTGCTGCTACCCGGAAAAAAGGAAGAACCATGAGCGTGGAAGACGCCCTGATTGCTGCTATTGCCGTATCCAACGATTTCACGTTGGCAACACGTAATATCAAAGATTTTGAGAGCATCACCGCATTACTGTTGATCAATCCCTTTGATGTGTAATTCTCAGCCCTCAACAAAACGGTTAATCAAAGGGGTCAGCCTATGCATTATTCCGTATCCCGCAGATTCAAGCAATGTTGTGACAAATCGGTATATGCGGTAAAATAGAATATTGACACGATGGTCAACAAGACCGAAAAGCTTCAGCAATGAAGGAGCAAGAACAGTATGTCAGTCAATGTCACCATAGATGTACCGGAAACTTCGTTTTCCATTCTCCGTACCACTCCTCAAGCTTTCGGGCAGGCATTACTTCTGGCGGCGGCTGTCAAGTGGTACGAAATCGGAAAAATATCCCAGTCCTATCATCTCACTCGCCAATATCGGATACGCCCGTCTGCTTCCTGAATCATGCGGAAAGAGGGATGAGTTTTATGGTTATCCTTGTTGCTGCTTTGATTATTAATTTTAGTAAACGACGGCAGCGGAAATCGCCGCATGGGTTAACTGGGATGTGTCATCGGACAGGTGGGGTGGTTTGTGGGGAGTGTGGGGAGCGTTAACAAGATGAAAAAATTAGGCTTAGGCATACAGGCATTATCAGAATTCAAAGATAATAACTTCATCTATGTGGATAAGACTGAGCATATTCACAGACTGATAGACGATGGAAAATACTATTTCCTTTCCCGTCCCCGGCGGTTCGGCAAATCGCTGCTGATTAACACACTCAAGGAACTGTTTGAAGGCAACCGCAGGCTCTTTCACGGCTGTTGGATTGAGGAAAGATGGCATTGGCAGCAAAAAAATCCGGTCATAAAAATAGATTTTACCCAAGTCGAATACCGGGAGCTGGGCTTAAAAAAGGCCTTGGATCAATATTTGCTCCGAACGGCGGAACAGCACAAGATCACCTTGCAGGCGAAAACCTATGCAGGGAAATTCCTGGAGCTGATCACGACATTGGGCCAGGAATCAGGGACGGTTATCCTGATTGATGAGTACGATAAGCCCATTATTGATTATCTGGAGGCGGCAAACATCAAGCAGGCCGAAGAAAATCGGGAAATTCTCAAAACCTTGTACGCCGGGGTAAAGGGGTTGGATGAACATATCCGTTTTTTTCTGCTCACCGGTGTTTCCAAGTTCAGCCGCGTCTCGATTTTCAGCGATCTCAACCACCTCAGAGACCTGAGTATTTCAGAAAGCGGTGCTGGGTTGCTCGGCTATACCGAACAGGAAATTCGAGAAAATTATCAGCCCTATATCGAAAAACTGGCTGACTGCTTCGGCACCACGGAAGACAGAATCATGGAGCAGGTCAAGACCTGGTATAACGGCTATTCCTGGGACGGCAGAACCTTTGTTTATAACCCCTATTCGACTCTGAGTCTTCTCTCCTCCAGGGCCTTTAAAAACTTCTGGTTCGAGACCGGTACCCCGACCTTTCTGATCAAACATATCAA
>JBATKL010000154.1:0-1893 GCA_049669385.1 Candidatus Electrothrix sp.
AATCGCATCCCTATAAGATCCCGCCAGAAACGGATGGTTGCCTCCATGTCCGCAGTCACCAGGGCTAAATGATTCATCCCTTTAAATTTCATTACATCTCTTTCGTCAAATTTTCCTCAAAAATACACATTCCCCGCCCGGAAGCAGTACGGGAATTCTTTCCAGAGCTCGTGGATTGTCATTGTCTCGGCAAAAATATAGCATACCCCCGGAAGGGAAGCAACACGGGAAGCCGCAGCTGATTAAGGAGCAGGAGCACCGGAACAACAAGGCCACCAGCCAGAAAATGTCCAGAAAACGACATAAATGTCTTGCCATCTCTGCATTCCTTCAGTACCGTTACTTAACGGTTGATCAAAAAAAATAGTTTAATATTTACAATAAGTTAATAATAGCATTTTGCATTATTTAACTTTAACAATCTCAGGTTGTTATCGCAGAAAAAATGTATTTATCAAATAGATTAACGAACCATTATCAATACTTGGATGCTCATTTAACGGCATGCTCATACAAACTGTATACGACATCATTTTCTACAACAAAGATCATCGACAATTCATCAGTATTTTCAAGATACTGACATCTCGCCCAACGAACTTTCACTGTAAAAGAAGTTAACAAAAATGCATCTTTTCAAAAAAAGGAGGAAAAAATGCAAATTAGAAAATTTTTACCACTTTCTCTATGTGCCCTTTTCTGGTACGCCGCACCAGGGCACGCCGCCCTAAACGACATGGCTATTTTCGCACCGGGGGTCGACAACTGGATGACGGTTAAACAACAAAAAGAGCTGGCAACCTATCTCAAGGCTCCTGGTCTCCGACCCAGGACCTCAGCAAAGCCTGCCATCGGAAAGAACCAGAAGGATTCTGGCAATATATCCGATGAGTTCACACCGCCCGGTCTTCGTACTCAAATCTATAACCATGTCAACCAGAGCGATCTTGTCACCTGGATGAACCAAAGGATGTCAGACGGCAAGTCGGACGTCCTGCTGATTATCGATCTGGCACCAGCCCAGATATTTAACGATAATGACAACTCCCTGGCCGAAGCATGGATGGAAAACGGCAATATGCTGATCTGGACCGGCTCAGAGCCCTTTCGCTCCTCTGTTGATGCAGGCGGCACGGTGACCGATCTCGCTGCCGACGGTGTAAATGACGGAGCCAATAAGGTACTCGATATTAAAGGGGAAGGTCTGTGTACAGGCTATGCATCTGTTCCCCAGCAGGAAACCGGTGTTGCAACTGCCGCATCCGGTTTTTATGACTACCTGCCCAGTCTGAACCTGAATTACACGGGCCCGGACATGCGTTCGCTCAGCTATGTCGATGTGCTGACCGAGGCAGAGAACGTGGCTTCCCAGGATGACGCTCCTGCAATGGTCATTGATGAAATCTTTGCAGAGAACAGTGATCTTCAGGATACGGCCCATGTTTATGAAAGCGATGCCATTGTCCTGACCATGCGTGGCACTGAAAATGATCGTAAAGGGAAAGGCGGTCAATATGCGCAGTTTTACTGTTATAAAGGACGGGTTGACGGAGTTGATTCCAACGAATACCGAAAACCGGTGCTCTATGAATTTCTCCATAACTGGGTAGCTAAAAATATTGATCTGATTCATGTCCAGGCCGGAGCGGTTGACGGAGACGGCAGCGAAGCAAAACCCTATGGAACCATTCAGGCAGGCATCAATGCTGCTGATGCATTTTCCAAGGACCGTATTATCGTTCTTCCCGGAACCTATAAGGAAAACATCATGATGAAGGGCAGTGTCAAGCTGATCAGCGCCGGGGGGGATCTACGTGGAACGGTTGTTGGCCATCTTGATGAGTTCAACAATCCCGAACTGGATCTTACCTATAATACCTTTCCCCAGATTAA
>JBATKL010000155.1:0-3524 GCA_049669385.1 Candidatus Electrothrix sp.
CGCCGCCATGGGTCACAACAGCCACAGTGTTAGTGCCAGTGCTGGTTTCCATCCCACTGAAGACCGCAAGCATGGCCTTGACCCGCTCAATAAACGCAGCAACTGCTTCTCCTTCGGGAAAGGAAAAGTCCAGGTATTGATTCCAGGCTGCGAGCTGCTCTTCATCCTTCGCAACAATATCAGCAAAGGTTTGAAGTTCCCAGCGTCCGAAGTCAATCTCTCGCAGTCGCTCGTCATAAAGAGGTTCTCTCGCTGAACATCCTTTCTGCTGTAAATACTCCAGAGTCTGTCTGGTACGCAGCATGGGGCTGCAATACCAGCAATCAACATCCTTCAGCTGTGCTCTTATGTTATCTAAACGGACAAGTCCTTGGCCGGACAGAGGAACGTCACTGCTGCCGGCAAAACATCCCGGCGGTGCAGAGGTGGGGCCATGACGGAGGAGAAAAAGCCGAGTCGACATGTAACTGACATTATGTTGAATTCTTATGCATTACACATAGGTGCGTAGACTATGCAATATATACTCCATTCTGCTGTGGATACCAAATATAAAAGCGGACACCACCCTTAAAGACTCTCCTCACGAGTCAAAAAAAGCAACAGGTTCTACCACAATCGGGTAGCTCATCAATGTACAAATATTTTCCCTGACCTCTTTTTTTATTTACTTCCCCCCCTTATGTTCAGTATATTAAAATATTGGTGTAACAAATCATTTAGTCAATGCCGCCCCCCCAACACAGGAGAAAGAAATGAAAAAAGTGATAGCAGCAGGTGCCGTACTTCTGCTGGCGAGCAGCGCTCAGCTGTCCTATGCAGAAAACCAAAAAGTTGAACAGAAAGAAGGACAGCAGACACAGCAGATGTCACATCGTGACTGGGCGATCAGCGGATACATCGGCATGGCGGATTTTGACGGCGAGGAGAAGCCTGATCCATACCAGCCGGGATTGTCTCACGAAATGAACTCTGACGAAGCGTTCAAGTTTGGTGTTATCCTCAGTAAATATTATAACGACTTTTCTTTCAACCTCGGTATAGAGTACATGCAGGAAGTCGAAGTAACAGACGAAAAGGAAAATAAACTTGCGGAGCACAGCCATATTCCGATTTCTCTGGGTGTGAACTATCATTTTGATATGAATGTCGTCAACCCCTATATCGGAGCGGGAATCGGCTATTCCTTTAATGATTCCTCGACAAGTGATTTTATCCGTGCTCAGGGGATGAGTGCAGAGACGGATGACAGTGCCTTTTATTATCTGACAGCCGGAGTTGAGTACCCTGTCAACGACCGTTATGCCGTATTCCTGGCAGGTCAATACACCATCGGGGATGTTGACATGACAGGATCAGGCAAAACGCCGCAGGGAGCAACAGTAGAGATTGAGGACGAAAGCACTCTGGACCGCTATGAAGTCAACGTAGGTATGAAATATTTTTTTTAAATCTTGTTGAATCGAGATGTACCTGACCCTACAGAGGGGCCGCGAACATGCGGCCCCTCGCTCTTCTAACTCATTTCCTTTACCGAGTAGGGGCAAAGGGCGCAATCCGGTCATATTTTTCATCCTGACCTATATCCAAACCGTCATCCCCCTGGATTCCACCTCCTGCGACAGCGACAACTGGCTTTTTCTCGGCATCTACTGAACCGAATCGTGCAAAAATTGATGTTATCAGTTTTTTGCTCTTCCGATTAATTTTGGTAAAATTTAAACCCGTACACATAAGCGCCTCCTAAAGGATGGATTGACATTGCAACGTATCGTTACTGTACTTATTCAGCATAACAAACAAATAACGTGTTGTAAAATGACATTTTATTCATTCTCACACAATGCATATTTTGGTGGAGCCAGCCCCGCTCGATTCCACTCCATTTTCAGACCGAGCAATAAAAGAGGCTGCTACACGCCTGTTTCTCTCGCCAACATTCCCTCTAACACCTCTGGGTCTGTCACGGGCAACTGACAGGTGTAATACCGACAAAAATAGACGGTTGCCTGCTTACCCACCATACGCGCTGTCCTGACAAAGGGGAGCATCTTCCCCAAAAAATCCTGATTTTCTCTGCCATCAGCCAGCAGAAGAAGCCGACCAGGACACCAGGAACGCTGGACAATGGCCAGCATTTTCTTTGTATCCTCCGCGTCTCGTCGACCTGCAACCACCACTAAAGATGATTTGGCCAAAAGCTCCTGATGAGCAGCGAGGAGAAGAGGCAAGGCCTGGGGATTTTGGTTCAACTGCTGATCAAAGCTCTTGATCGTCCTGTCAGCCAATTCCAGCCACTGACTGTTATCGGTCAATCGACCAAGCCGAACAAGATTTGCCACTGCAAGGGAGTTGGCTGCTGGCTCAGCCCCGTCGTAATCGTTTTTTAAACGGAGCCTCACTAAAGGATCGGGTAGGCTGTCAAAGAAACCATCATCCCGTTCATCCCAAAATAAATCGACCTGCGTCTCCGTCAGCTCCATAGCCCATTGCAGCCATTGCGGCTCCTGAACCACCTGATAAAGCTCAAGGAGCCCGGCAATAAGAAAGGCATAATCATCCAGCTGCCCCTTAATCCCGCCCTCACCCTTGCAAAAGCGACGGCACAGAGTTCGAGTTTTCGGATTATACAGGGTAGTACGCAGAAAAACAGCAGCACGTCGAGCCGCATCAAGCTGCTGGTGATCTTGTAAAACGACACTGCCTTTGGCCAAGGCCTTGATCATCAAGCCGTTCCAGGCCGTCAGAACTTTTTCATCACGATGAGGACCGTTGCGCTGCTGTCGTTTTTCGGCGAGTTTTTGGGAGGCCCTTGCTAGCGCGGCTTCAATCTGAGACAAGTCCCTGTTGAATTGCTCTGCGGCCTCTTCAGGCTGATGCTTCAAATAAAGGATATTGCGTCCTGTGAATTCCTGCTGCGGATCAACCAAGGCATTGCCGCCAAACTCCACGCCATAACAGAAATTAAAGACATTGGCATCCGAAGCTCCCACGGTTTGGACAATATCCTCCTCGGTCCAGAGATAACAGGCACCTTCGCCATGCCGTCCTGCCCTATAAGGAGCATAAGGATCCTCGCTATCTGCATCTTCAGCAGCATAAAAACCTCCTGATGGAGCTTGGAGCATCGTAAGCACATAGTGAAAAACTCGTTGCGCAACCTTAGCATACTGCCTCTCCCCGGTAATCTGGCCAGCAGTGAGATAGGCATCAGCCAGCTGGGCCTGATCATAGAGCATCTTTTCAAAATGGGGGATTCGCCATTGTCTATCCACCGCATAACGATGAAAACCACCGCCGAGATGATCATGAATGCCGCCCCGGGCCATAGCACTCAGCGTGGCAAGGCCCATATCAAGAGTCTGCTCATTTTTCTCAATAAACCAAGAAGAAAAGAGGAGGGGAAAAACCGCTGGCCGGGGAAACTTAGGTGCCCTACCAAAGCCTCCGTAGCGATGATCAAAGGAACCTGCCAAGGCAACAACTGCACGAGCAAGGGCATCACTCCGAGCGGGTTGTTTACC
>JBATKL010000156.1:0-3783 GCA_049669385.1 Candidatus Electrothrix sp.
CTATAAGTCTGAGGTTGTTGCCGCTAGGTAATTTTTCTACCGGAGCAGGCCGGGATTGACATGTCTCATCTTAACCTGTACAGTAAACCTGTACAATAAATTTTTCGGAGGCATTATGTCAATTCAAACAACCTACACCCATGCCCGCTCAAAGTTGGCTTCCCTGCTGAATGAGGTGACAGAAAACCGTGAGGTGGTGATCATTCAGCGACGAGGGCACGAAGATGTGGCTTTGATCGCTGCGGACGAGTTGGCAGGTATGCTGGAAACAGCCCATCTGCTTCGATCTCCTAAGAATGCGAAACGACTGCTTGCCGCGCTTGATCGGGTAAAGGCCGGGACGTCGGGTTCTTCGCAAACACTTGATGAACTGCGAACCGAGGTCGGATTTGAGTAAACGCCGCAAAAAGATCAGCAAGCCCTTGGCGGCAACTTCTCTGCAAAGGGAATCTGTCTTTCAACAAGAGTTCAGGGAGGATCTGCGCTACTGGGTTGAAACCGACCGTAAAACAGCACTTCGCATCTTTCAGTTGATTGAGGCGATCATGCGGGATCCGTTTCAGGGCATTGGTAAGCCGGAACCGCTGAAATTTCTTGGCTCAGGCGTTTGGTCCCGGCGGATTACCCAGGAGCACCGGCTGGTTTATGTTGTCGGCCATGAACGGATTGATTTTGTCCAAGCCCGTTATCATTACTGATGCGCTCCCTGCTGTTTGTTATGCCGGGCCGGGAAAAAAAAACAAGATGAGCTCGTTTTTGTCTCTTTGCCTGCACAGCAGTAGGCCTGATTGAGGGCAACGAAATCAACCTGTAACCCGCATGACTGCACGATCTGATTCCTGGGTGTGATACCCTGATGAATAATCTTTCGAGTAACTATTGAATTTTTGTTTACTTTTTAGATTTAATGTGTTTTCCTCTTGCAAAAGGATTTACCCCTATAACTTATAGGTGTAATTAGCAATAATGAGCAGGTTTTCTTTTGGATTGTTTAACGCTAATAAAAACAAGGGGAATAAGATGAAATTTTGCAACTCAACATTAGTGCTGGTGTTTCTTCTGGCTGTCGGAAGTGATATTGCCGCTCAGGATGTTCATCAGCCTCCGTCATCTATTCCCCTTTTTAAATGCGGGCCTGGACTTACCACGTATTCTGTAAAATCTTCAGATGGAGTTGCAGGAGAAGGCGTACGTTGTGTAACAATTGATAAGCTCAAAACTGTTGAAGGAAAATACCTTTCAGGTGTCTATTGGTATGGAGAGGGTACCAGGAACGACAAGAAGTACCGCCACATCGGCTGCACCTACAGTAGCCAAGGGTTTCAATCTTTCGTGACCGACATTTTTGGAAACGGTGAAAGCTATAATAATGAAGTGAGCAGTTTATTATTAACTTCCAACGATAATCTGAAGCATATTCGTGTAACCGGCGGTGGATGGAATGAAGAATGGGTTCGCGAACCCGATGGAGAAGCAAAGAGTTACCGTAGCACCTTAAAAAAGGTAACGAATTGCGGGGATCATCTCGAAAAAGCTTCAGTGACTAAACTCGACGGCTCAAGTTCAGAAGATGTTGGAATTCGTTGTATAAAACGCGATCCCTACTCTTCTGCACCAGACATTTGGTATGGCGAAGGAGAATGGAATGGTAAACCATACCGCCATTTTGGATTTATCAGCAAAGATACTGATAAGACATTAGGAACGGCTGCTGATATCTGCAATGATCCTCAATACTCTTGCGGTCAAACTGCAAAAAACGGGCTTGTAATCACAGCTGAAATGGACTGCTGGCAAAAGAGTAAATATCTCGTTACAGGAGACTGGAATGAACGTTGGAATGGCAGTAACGATTACGAATGTGAGATATTTCTTCAGTAGTCGTGACGTAACCTGCAGTTTGACCGGATCCGTGCTTAGGCGTGTGACCCGGTTTTTTTTTGATCAACCGTAAATAATTTGTACGCGACGATCTTTCGTTTTCTTTCTTCTGCTTCTCTGCTTATTTTTTGGCACTGGTTTCGTTCGATTCCAAGTACATCAATATGATGTTCCGTGCAAAAAGGCATTCGAGCAAGCTCGTCTGTAACCGCTTTCCGTTATGATAATCGTACTGAAATATGCATTTACAGCCATTTCGGTTGTCACCGTCGGGAAAATCAGCTCAGAAGGCACCTTTAAATACTCACCGTATTACAGGGTGATACATTGAGAACTGAACGGAACCAGTGCCCCTGCTTTTCTTGGCACGATTACACAGGAATTACACACGCTCTTACACAGGATAAAAATGTGTAACCCTCTATCATGAAAAGAATTCATTGATTTGCTCAAAAATTATTCAGTTCACTTTCATGGACAACGAACTTTCTGAAGTGATGCACCCACCATCTCAGGCTATGAGGATATGCCAACGGCACATTGGATTTCCGGTGGCAATAGTTCAGTTGCTTCAGCCACCGTGTTGTTTTTCTCAGCTGCTCAAAGTCAATCCGGTACTGATGATAGATCAGATAGACTTCAACCATGAATCGGGATATCCTTCCGTTTCCGTCGTTGAACGGGTGGATATAGACAAACCGTTGATAAAATCGAGCGGCAATATATACCGGGTCAGGAGGGGACAGCGAGAGTGAGGAAATATTTTTCCGCAACATGCTGTCGATCATGGCGGGATCGGCTCCGGCAAACTGATTGGTTGACGGGCCAAAGAATACTTCTCCTTTGTTCGGATCAGTTATCTTGCGATACTCTCCGGCATTGTTTAGGATACCGCCAAAAAGTTGCTTATGGAGTTCTGAAGGGATTTCCTGGAGAGAGGCATATACGGCTTTTTCCGGCTGTGCTTTCAGTGCTTCGGCAAACTCTTCCGTGTTTGGCTGGTTGTTGCAAGAGTCCTTGATTTGTTCCTCTGCCGCATCAAGAGAAAGAGGAAGCGTAACAGGGAAATATTGCATAAGCTCTGCAAGGTATTCCCTGTCGTGTTTGTCAAAGGAACGGGGCAAAACGATCAGAAAAACTTCTGCATGAAGCGTTGTACCGATATATCAGACTTTTTCCGCCGCTCCAGGTAGTTTTCATAAGAAGGATATGAGGCATAGGTTTCCGCCTCTTCTTCGCTCATATCCATAGTGAATGAATACCATGAATTGGTTTTCAGCACATAGTATGTTCCTTCCTTCCAGGATTTCCCCTGAAAGTTTTTTGCAAAGGAGAGTGTGGAATAGTAATCCTGAATAACCTGATCGGAAATGACCTGATCGGGTGGTGTCTCTTTCCAAGGTTTTTCTTTATGCGTCATCGCACTCAGGGCTACAGCGGAATGGTTCACATAATGATCAAGGATGAATTTCAACAGCTCTGCATCTTCATCCGTTATATGCTGCTGTGAAGGGGTTGCAGGGGCTGGAATAGGCTGCTTGCTGAATTCCTTATAGGAAAAAAAGATAGGTCTGTTCACCGGGCCGTATTCCCACCGCTCAAACACGGCATCAGTACACGGCCTGCCTGCAACAAGTGACCATACCTTTGCGTAATAGGCAAGTTTCTGCAATTTCATCGGAGTGATATTCTTATCAGGATAAGAAATCAGGATGAATTCAGCGAGTGTGGCGGCGTTGACCTGTTGCATAATTGAGAAATAGTTTGTTGCGCGGGTTGTGGGGAAACAGTTAGTTCAACATAACTATTGTATCCTGCTGTATATCTGTTGTCAATTGTTCTGAAATAATGAGCGAAGTTTTAGCAAGTTACATTGCGCCGTTGAACTGCCCGCCTGAAGTG
>JBATKL010000157.1:0-1844 GCA_049669385.1 Candidatus Electrothrix sp.
GTGAAAATATCATCGCCATTGCCGATGCTGTCGAGGAAATCCTGCAAAAAAATCAACCGAGCTGGCCCAGTGGCACGACCATTATTAAGGTGATGGACAAGGCCCAGGAAACAAAAGCCAATGTGGCAGATCTGGAGAATAATATTCTCTCCGGCCTGGTCCTGGTGGTGGTGGTGATCTTTTTTGCGATGGGTATCCGCAATGCCCTGCTGGTCAGCATGGCCATCCCCTTCTCCATGCTCCTCTCCTTCATCGCGCTTCAGCTCCTGGGGATCACCCTGAATATGGTGGTTTTGTTCAGCCTGACCTTAGCTTTGGGCATGCTGGTGGACAATGCTATTGTTATTATTGAAAACATCTACCGTTTTATGGAACAAGGCGTAGGTCGAGCAGAGGCGGCTATGAAGGCGACCTCGGAAGTGGCCATGCCGGTAATAGGATCCACCCTGACCACCCTGGCCGTGTTCTCCCCCATGCTCTTCTGGCCCGGCATTATGGGCGAGTTCATGAGTTATCTCCCCCTGACCCTGATCGTCACCCTGTCTTCCAGTCTGTTCGTGGCCTTGGTGATCAATCCAGCCCTGGCCTCTTTATTCATGAAGAGCGTCAAACAGGTGCGGTCAGTCTCCTCCGCCGAGGTGGAAGCAGCCGGAGAACAACCGGTGGCCATACAAGGGCCACTATTGCGCACCTATGCCTGGTTGCTCAAATTCAGCCTGGCCCACCCCTTTGCCCTGATTGCGGCGGCGGTCTTCCTGTTAGTCTTCATGGTTCAGGGCTGGCTCCTAGTGGTGGGTATTGAAAAGCCGATGGAATTTTTCCCGGATATCGACCCCAAGGGAATCTATATCAACACAGACATGCCTGAAGGGGCTGATCTTGAATATATCGACGGCATCCTTCGCCAGATCGAGGAGGCTGTGGCAGGAAACCCCAAGGGCGAAGAACCCAGCGACCTACCCAACGTCAGAATCATCTACAGCAAGGCCGTCACCACCACCGGCGGCGGGTCTGCATTTGAAGCCAACACCCCTAATCATGTGGGCGTCCGTTTTATTGATCTAGCAGACCGCTCCCGCTCTAGCTACGACACGGTTGAGGATATCCGAAAACGACTCAAAAATATTGCCGGAGCCAAAATCACTATCGCCATGGAGGCGGAAGGCCCGCCCACGGGCGCAGCCATCAATATCGAGATCAGCGGCGATAATAAACCCGTGCTCGGTTCAATTGCCAGGGAGATCAGATCTGTTCTGGAAAAAACCCCTCATGTCGAGGATATCCAAGACAACTTCGTCGAAGGTACCCCTTCAGTACGGATCAAGATTGATCGCCAAAAAGCCGCCTTATTCGGCCTCAATACCAGCGCCATAGGCTCTGCCATAAAGACCTCCTATAACGGCCTAGCAATCTCCTCCTTTCGGGAAGGTAATGAGGATTACGATATTACGGTCCAGCTGCCGGAAAAAGACCGCCGGGTCGATAATCTGCTGCGCGAATTCATGATCCCAACACCGACCGGGGTCATTGTCCCGCTCTCCACCCTGGCAACGGTGGATTATACCGGTTCCCTGGGCAATATCAATCGGATCAATAACCAGCGGACAATCACGGTCAAGGCCAATGTGGATGAGACCAAGATTCCAGGCCCGGTGGTTCGTGAACAGGCCGAGAAACTGCTGGCTGAAATGCCCCTGCCGCCGGGCTATACAGTCAGCTTTACCGGCGAAAATCAGGAGCAGGAGGAGTCCCAGAATTTCCTCAGCGGGGCCTTTGTTGTTGCCCTGTTTTTTATCTTCCTTATCCTGGTCACCCAGTTCAACTCGGTAAGCCAGCCCTTTATC
>JBATKL010000158.1:0-2617 GCA_049669385.1 Candidatus Electrothrix sp.
CCCCTGATCACCGTCCTCTTCATGTCCTCGGTGCTGCTTCCTTTGTTCATGCCGGAGGGAATCCGACTGGACAAGCTGTTACGCGCCCTGATCGGTATCTCTTTGTTTCAGTCCGCCTATATGGCGGAGGTTATCCGCAGCGGGCTCCAGGCCGTCCCTAAAGGGCAATATGAGGCCGCAGATGCCTTGGGTCTGTCTTACTGGAGGTCCATGCTGCTGATCATTTTACCCCAGGCCTTCAAGACCGTTATTCCTGGTATCGTGAATACCTTTATTGAGCTTTTTAAAGATACGACCCTCGTCCTTATCATCGGCCTCTTTGATCTTTTAGCCACGGTTCAGGGCTCCTTTACCGACAGCAAATGGCTGGGATTCTCAGTAGAAGGCTATATCTTTGCCGGGCTGATCTATTGGCTGTTCTGTTTCTCTATGTCCAGGTACAGCCACCATCTGGAAAAGAAACTGCATACCGGGCACTGAAAACGGCATTCTAACAAAGAGAATTTATGAGAAAGACATCCGCGCAACAAGCAGATCAAGAAAAATCCGTTGTTATTGAACTTGAAGGCGTTCATAAATGGTACGGTGCCTTTCATGTTCTTAAGGATATTAACCTGACGGTTGAACGGGGTGAGCGGATTATTATCTGTGGTCCCTCCGGTTGTGGAAAATCAACCCTTATCCGCTGTATAAACAGGCTGGAAAAACATCAGCGAGGGGTAATACGGGTGGACGGGACAGAGCTTGATGACGATCTCAAGCATATTGAGCAAGTGCGCCGTAATATAGGCATGGTCTTTCAGCAGTTTAATCTGTTTCCGCATCTGACGGTGCTGGACAATTGCTGTCTGGCTCTGATTTGGGTCCTGAAGAAGCCTCGTAAAGAGGCTGAGGCCATTGCCCTGAATTATCTGGAACGGGTCCGGGTGGTTGATCAGGCCTCTAAATATCCGGGACATTTGTCCGGCGGCCAGCAGCAGCGGGTGGCGATTGCTCGTTCTCTGTGTATGAATCCTAGTATTATGTTGTTTGACGAACCAACCTCGGCACTTGATCCGGAGATGATTAAAGAGGTGCTGGATGTTATGGTGGACCTGGCGCAGGAAGGCATGACTATGATTTGTGTTACCCATGAGATGGGGTTTGCTCGAACGGTTGCTGATCGGGTGCTTTTTATGGATTCCGGTGAGATTATCGAGGAAAATGATCCTGAGAATTTCTTTTCTAATCCGCAGTCTGAGCGAACTCAGCTATTTTTGGGGCAGATTTTATAGGAGATACTGGGGCATTGCCCAGGAGAGGTTATGAAAGAATTTATGTTGATGGAGCCGACAAATCTCACCTTTCAAGAGTTGTTCAGTAACGGGATGCGGTACGCTGTTCCTCGATTTCAACGTGATTATGCCTGGGGTTTGGAACAATGGGAGGATTTATGGTCCGATCTCAGTACGTTGCATGAGGAGCATTACCATTATATGGGGTATATTGTTCTTCAGAGGAAAGAGCAGTATCATTTCGAGGTCATTGATGGGCAGCAGCGCTTGGTAACGGCAACCCTGATTATCTTGGCGGCAATGAAACAGATCCAGGATTTGATTGATGCTGAACAGGATCCTGAAAATAATAAAGAACGACTTGATGAGTTACGTAGCAGGTTTATCGGTTCCAAAGATATTGTTTCCTTGAAAGTGAGTAGTAAGCTCTCCTTGAATCGTAATAATAAACGTTTCTATCGCTCAGTTTGTTCTCAGTTAGCAGCTCCGAATGTTCGCGGCCTTACCGTCACTAATAAGCTGGTGAAAAAATGTTTTGACTTCTTCTATAAACAAAAAATAGGAGCAGCAGGGCATGAAATCGCCGCCTTTGTTGAACAGGTCACCTCCGGCCTGATGTTCACCCGAATAGTTGTTCAGGATAACCTGAACGCCTATAAGGTTTTTGAAACATTGAATGCTCGGGGTGTCCAGTTGTCCACCCCTGACCTGTTAAAAAATTATCTTTTTTCCGTCATCACTGGCAAGGATGACGTGCCGGATGAGCAGTTAGATGAACTGGATGAGGACTGGTCCGCTATTGTGGATCAGCTGGGAGAAAATACGTTTACCGACTTCACCCGTTATCATCATAATTTTCAAAAAAGGCTTGTCACGAAAAAAGGGTTGTTCAAATCCATCAGAGAATTGGCCAACACGCCGGAGAGTTCGTATTCCTACGTACGATCATTAGCCGAATTCGCCCCTGTATACGCTTCGTTACTGAGTCCCTATGATGAGTGGTGGGCATTGCAGGATGGGGAGTATCGACCAGCACGCCATTACCTGGAAGGACTGAAATTATTTAACATTAAACAGCCCTTCACCATTCTGATGGCGGCCTTCAAGGCCTTTTCCCCTGATGAATTCATTAAGCTGCTCCGCTATATCTATGTCCTTTCCATTCGCTATAATGTGATTTGTCGCCATTCGCCCAATGAGCAGGAACGGAGCTATAATCGAATTGCGATGCGGGTGTTTCATAAGGAATTCACGCGGGCAAGTCATGTGAAAAATTCTGAGGAATTCAGAGCCTTGTATCCAGAGGATAGCAGCTTTATCAATGCGTTTGAGTTTTATAAACT
>JBATKL010000159.1:0-8154 GCA_049669385.1 Candidatus Electrothrix sp.
GTTCAGCAAGCTGTTCGCTTGCCCGTTCTTCTGCGATAACCAATCCATTGTCTTTCAGTAAGGCCCCTCTTTCTACCATTGCCAGCGTCTTTTCCGCCAGTTTTTTTTCATAGGGCGGATCAAGAAAAATAATATCAAAAAGCAATTGGGCAGGCATTTTTTTTTTCAGCCGATCTATGCTGTCTTCCCGTGAGAGATTGAACTGCTGCAGCGAGGCCTTTGCTGCGGGGAAACAGTTGGTCAGATTGCCGTGGATAAGCTCAAGGGCTTGGCGGGACTGATCAACAAAGATTGCTGTCTCTGCTCCCCGGCTTAAGGCCTCAAGGCCTAATGCCCCAGTACCGGCATAGAGATCAAGAATCGTGCTGCCTACGACCTCATCAGCAAGGATATTAAACAGGGCTTCACGGACCCTGTCTCCGGTAGGCCGTATAAAACGCCATCCTGTTTTGGGCCCGATCAAATGATGCCCTTTGGCTGAACCGCCGGTAATCCGCATGATATTGTAGAAAAAGAGGGTTGTGAATCTGCTTAGTTTTCTGGCTCTGTCAGGCCCTTTCTTTTCCGCAAAAAAGTGTACAACTCTAGGGCTAAGCCGGAAAGAGCGTACAGTAATGCCGTGGCAAATAAGGTAATAGGAGGCTCTGTTGCCAAAAGGGTCAGGACCAGCATCATACCGACAACCGCCTGAAAACGCTTTTCCCGGGGAATTCTGGTTTTCTTAAAGCTCAGGTAGCGGTGGGTTGAGATCATTAGGTAAGAGAGCAGGTAGACCAGCAGAAGAATGGAAAAATGTTTTACCGTGTCAGTAGCACCTAAATAGCGAAAGAACATAACCATGGTTGCAATGGCCCCAGCAGCAGCCGGACAGGGCAGGCCGACAAAATCATGATTTTCATCTTTTTCATGATTTGTACTCTGCTCATCCTCTGCCTCCTCGGCCATGGAGTTAAAACGAGCCAAGCGCAGAGCAGTGGTGGCGACGTACATAAAAGCCGCCAACCAGCCGTATCGTCCATAGGGAATTAAGGCCCAGAGATAGGCAAGCAGAGCAGGAGCAACACCAAAGGAAACCAGATCACACAGCGAATCCAGCTGCATACCAAAGCGCGAGGTGGAGTCTGTCAGGCGGGCCACTCGTCCATCCAGTCCGTCAAAGAGCCCAGCCACGAGAATCGCCACGGCAGCGGGAAAGAACTCCCCGTTAATAGAGGCAACTATGGAGTAAAAGCCACTGAAAAGACTGGTGCAAGTCAGCATGCTGGGAAGGGCATAAAATCGATTGGATCGCGGTCGTTCCATAGCTAGCAGAGGGGTTAGAGATATAAAATACGTGGTTATGTTCCGAGAAATTTCTCAACAAATCAACAAATAAAGAGGGGCCTATCTTTCCTTCAGTTTTTCTGCCAATTCACTGACAGCCATTCCATAGAAGAGTGAATGGTTATATTCTGTAATTGTATGAAAATTAGGATAACCGGCAACATAGCGATGGCTATGCTTGGACGTTTTTGGATCCAGTTCCAGGCCGATAATGGAGAGCGGAAGTTCGTCCGGTGAGGGAGGAAGATCCTTTTTTTGCTCTGTTTTTTGCACTTCCCGGACAAGGTCCCAAGAAACGCGCCCTTTCCGACCCTTCTCCTGAGCGGCAATCAGCCGCTTATCCTTCAGTGTATTGCCGAGTTCTACGTACACAGGCGTTCCCTGTTTCCAACCGTGTATCTTCAGATAATTTGCAATGGAGGCCAAGGCATCAGGTACGG
Organism: Candidatus Electrothrix sp.; assembly: GCA_049669385.1. Taxonomy (GTDB): domain Bacteria; phylum Desulfobacterota; class Desulfobulbia; order Desulfobulbales; family Desulfobulbaceae; genus Electrothrix. The sequence goes on from JBATKL010000159.1 coordinate 1,764, forward strand.
AATTCGAGAGATCGCAGTGGTCGTTACCGTCAAAGCTGATCGCAAAACGACGGAAGGAAGAGGGCATGAACTGGGCCTGACCAAAAGCGCCAGCGTATGACCCCACAGCCGTTTTTGGATCAACACCATGCTCCCGGCAGAGAAGGAGAAAATGGACCAGCTCTTTCCGAAAGAAATCCGCCCGCCTGGGATAGGCAGCAAACAGGGTGTTCAGGGTCTGGAGAATATTAAATCCGCCCTGGTTGGCACCGTAACGGGTTTCTATACCCCAAATGGCCACGATGACTTCTCGTGCCACTCCGAATTTTTTTTCTATTCGATCCAGCAGCTCCTTATGCAGCTGGAGTTTTTCCTTGCCGGTCTGGATAGATTTCGCGGTAAGAAAAAGAGGAAAGTACTCATAATAAGGGCGCTGTTTCGATTGCTTGTCCATCAGTTCAAGCACTCGTTTGGAAATTTTCAGCCCTTGGAATATTTTCTCAAGCTCAGCAGGCTGGAATTTATGCTCCTGCTCCAATTCTTGGAATAATTGCTTATATTTTTGCTGTTGCAGGTTAATGACTTGATCGTCTTTGACCGGAACAGCCGGAGTCGGTTTTGGCTCTGCCTCCCCTGTTGCTGTAAAAAGAAACAGGAGGCAGGTAATACAAAGGGTATAATAAAGGGTATAATAAAGGGTGTGAACAGAGTAACCGCAACAAAATTTCATAATTAAACGAACAAAGAATAAACAAAGAGTGAAAGAAAAACTTGGATCAGACAGGGTCAGAGGTGTGGAACTGCTCACTGAAGGCCCGAATGAAATCATCAAGCTGCTCCGAGGGGAGGGCGTTGATTCCAGCGGCTGCCGCTCGACCGCCACCGCTGGGAAAGCGTCGGCAAAGAGCATCTGCCCCGTTACGATTATGCAGAGGAGCACGAACACTGATGCGCAAAGATCGGTCAGCGTTTTCCGTCAGAAGGGCATGGGCGAGCTTTGGCTTTTGTCGGGCCAGGGTATTGGAGTACACGCCAGCCACTCTCCGCGACCAGGCCTCGGCAGGCAGCTGGTAAACGCGTCCAGAGCTGTCCTGATGCACAGGAGTAAAGGACATTGCCTGCTCCATATCTTGCTGGTACCCTTTCTTCAAAGTCCGCAATGCTGTTGCTTCAGCATAAAAATCCAGCGGATGTGCATAGGGCTGCACCTGGCGAAATAGTTCAGCAGGATCAAAGAAGAGATCCGCTAATGTTGCACCATAGCCGTTATAGTTGAGCAGAATCCCTGTTTCTTTAAGCTGGGCAAGGGCGGCGTGGTCAACCCCTACTTGTCGAGCAAGCTGTTCGGCCTTTTCATCAAGATTATCGCCAAAGGCCCCAACAATCGCCCACAGGGCATGTTTCCCTTCAAGGAGCTCATTGATGATCAACGAGGTGCAGGTCAGAGGCTGTGGGTCAATATGGGCTGTGAGGCGTTCCGAGTTCGGGAGTTCACCGGCATAATGATGGTCTGCATAGAACACCGTATTGCCACTGTCAGCAGCCAAAATTTTATCCAAGCTTTCCCTATTCTTGTCCAGAGAGATGTCAAGAACCGTGAGCACTGTCTTGCTCACCTCGGTTACCTGGTCCAGCAGGACGATATCTCGTTTGACCCCACTGAGCAGTTGGGCAGCTGGACGAGGCTCATGCAGGCGCAACTGATGCAGAGCACAGATACCGTCGGCATCGCCGTTAAACACATCAAGAGAATTCATTATATTGCCTGCTCCTTCTCTTAATCACTGTTTCCCATGAGGTCCACGCCAAAGGGCGACCCGATATTAGCCAACTTGAAGAGGACCATAACCTGTTCGTTATCCGGTGTGACATCAGCGACCAATTCCACTGACCAGCAGGAGGGGTTGTAACTCAAATTGATTTTTTCTGATATAGTCACAGAATCCTCAATGGACTGTTCCAGAGAATAGCCGACGGCAAAATCATAGATCAGCCCGACCCTAGTGAGCAGCCTGATCGAACTGGTGTCCTCTGCCTCTTCAGTGGCACCGGCATAAAAAAGATAGTCAAAAGAAAGCAAGTCTCCCCGGCTGTTGCGGTAATCACTCTCAACGGTGTGCTGTGTAAAACCGTTATCATACACATCAATATCAGTGGCATATTTGAAGTTCATATTTTGCCAAGGATTCCAGGAGAGGCGGAGCTGTAGATCTGAAAGAGGTTCGTCAGAGGCCTCGTTGCGGAGGTCATAGTTCTGTTGCAACTTAATATATCCGTAATCCCGTTCAAACTCTTCATCACCTTTTATCTCAGAGGTATAGAAGAAGTTGTTCACTCCATAAGTCATCTGATTCTGATCACCGATACTGTCGACCGAATCGAACTGGGGAAGGTCCTCTCCATCAGAGTCTGTTATATACGTATACCGAATAAACGGTCGCATAACATGACTCCATGCTGAAACCTTCTTTCCGTTACCAGCAAAATCCCTGCGTAAGGTTGTTGCGATTTCCCCATTCACATCAGCGAGAAAACGATTCTCGGTATCACTTTCCTGCCATTCTTCAGCCCCGTTGTCATCAATCACATACATAGTATCCCTGATGCCGACACCGACAGTGGTTTCCAAGTACTCACTCAGCATAGGAACAGCTGTTTTTAACTTAGGATAGAGGTCGATACGCTGCGCTTGCACACCCACGTCACGTTTATAATAGACGTAATTGGCATCCCAGGAAAAATCCACATCTGTGTCATACAGGGGAACCAAACCACTGTATTTGACTTCTGGGAACTTCCACAGTGCTGTGGAGTCGCTGCCTTCTTCTTCACGGAGATCGTCAATACCTTTCAGGGTTGCTTCCAGGAAGGTACCGTTGGACCAAGAACGAAGAGTGGTCAGTTTATTTTCCCGCTCATAGGTGTTCCTGTCCTGTAATCCACGCCCAAACTGATCAGAAAGCCGTTGGTCACTCATGGAATACCCCGTAAAGCCATTACTGAACTCGTCGAGATAATCCTGGTCAGAGACAAGATCAATATCAAGCCTAGTTGTCCAGCCGCCGAATTTCTGATCTGCCTTTCCTCGTACCCAGTAACGATTCTGATTAGTATGGGTATACCCACCTTCGGCGTAATAGTCAGCGTTGTCTGGATTATCGATATCGCTGAGATCATCATTCAGGAAATTCGCTATCATTGTCCCTTTGGATTCCTGATCCAGCATGTAACGAGCTTCCGCACCTGCCATGAAGCCCCGCTCGGCAAGATAATGAGGATACAGCGTGATATCGCTGCTCGGAGAGAGGTTGATAAAAAGCGGCCACTCCAGACTGAATCCGTCTCGATCTGACAGGGACACAGAGGGGAAGAGCAGGCCTGTTTGACGATTCCGCTTAGCGGGCAGCATCATAATAGGTGAGTACAGGATAGGCACTCCTTTGATTCGGAAGGTGGCATGTTTCAGAAAAGCATACCCTCCGTCAGTAATCTCGGCATCACCAGCATGAAAGCTCCAAGGAGGGGTTTCTCCGTCTTTCAGCTTACAGGTGATTAGCCAGCCGTCTTCAATATGATAGGTGAGTTCTCCGGTCTTTTCAATAACCCGGCCCTCAACACGCATATCCTTATATTGCCGGATAATAGTTGCATCATTAAACGAGGCTGTTTCCCTGGTGAGGTGAACCTCACCCTCGCTGGCACTCAACTTGTCCGGGCCGATATCAATAAGCACGTTGCCGCGCAGCTTGACCGTTCCCAGGTCCATATCATACACCACCCAATCTGCCTTGATGGTGTTGATAACAGCGGTAGTAACAACTTTCTCCTCCTGTTCCTCGGAATCAGAATCGGAATCCGTGCCCTGTAAGGCAGGGGCTTTTTTCGGAGAGATTAATGTCGCCTCACCGCTTTTCTTCGGAAGGGTGTCTTTGGTCTGGGGATCGTTGCTTTCATCTGTCGGTGAAGTATCTTCACCAAGGAGATCGCTCCAATCTTTTTCCTTTGTTTTTTCTTTGGCAGCCTTGGTAATATTTTCCATTTTTTGTAGGATAACATTACCTTCTGCGATTATGCTGGCAGGGTCTTCAAACCTCGTCAGTTTATCAGCGGTGATTTCCCACTGCATCGCTCTGACGGCCTCTGCACTAGTGGCATCTGTAGGATTGAACATGCAGAATACGCCCAGAAAACAACCAACCGTTATAAAGGGGAAAAAAGGGGTTCGGTAATGCACCTCTATACACTCCTGTAAATTTATTCGAAAGAGGAAGAAATAATTATGAAAATTCAAGGCTGTCATCTACACGAATTTACGCTCCTCACCTTCTTGTGTCAAGGAAAAAGGAATAAGGGAACGCCGGGATAACTGAAAGTTTCTTCAGACCCTTGAATAAAAAAACAGATAAATTAGCCTTGCTAAAAACAATAAATTGTTTTATGACAAACGCTTATATTATACGCAGTTTAAGATGATATGCGAGCACTGTATTCCGATCTTGTCTTTTCCGTTCTTCCGGTAGTATAATGCTCCATTAATGTGATGTCTGACGGCTGATGTTTGACGGCATCTGATAGCACCTATGTTTTTTCTATGAATTATATCTTTGGCCCGGTAAATTCCCGGCGACTCGGACGCTCCCTCGGAGTGGATCTTTTTCAGGGCAAAATCTGCACCCTCAATTGTATCTATTGCGAAGTCGGTGCCACAATCCATCTGACTTGTGAACGGGCTGATTATGCTCCGTTTCAGGATATCAGTGAGGAGATAGACGCCTATTTTCTGGATCAGGAGCGGGTAGCAGAGCTGGATTTCATCACGGTGACAGCCAGTGGTGAGCCAAGTCTGCATGTACATTTCGGGGAAATTATTGCGCATCTGAAAAAGACCGCTGCAAAGCCGATTGCTGTATTGACCAACGGGACAACCCTCACAGATCCTCAGGTTCGCCTGGAGATGTCCCAGGCCGATGTGGTGATTCCTTCGCTGGATTCGGCTTTGCTGGCAGGCTTTAGAAAGATTGATCGCCCGGCAGCCTCTCTTGATCTTGAACAGGTCATTGACGGCTTAGTTACCTTTTCTCATCAATATAAGGGAAAGATATGGCTGGAAATTCTCTTTGCCGAGGGCATTAACGATTCTGCTGAGGAAGTGGCGGCCCTCCGAGAGGCCGTCAATCGGATGCGGCTTGATCGCATCCAGCTGAATACAGTTGCCCGTCCGCCCCTGGAGTCTTTTGCCCGTCCTCTGGATAAACAGAGTATGGCGGCAATTGCGCGGCAATTCCAGGAAGACAACCCCTTACGCCCTGTTGACCTGCTGGCTTTTAAAGCGAGTCAGGATGACGAGTCGGAAGAGCCGAAAAAGTTTTTTTTCAATCTTGACCGTGAGGCCGATAAACAGGCCTTTATGGTTGAGCTTGTCGAGATGTTAAAACGGCGGCCATGTACGGCCGCTGATATTAACCGTACCTTTCATCTGGGAGGTGCGGGAAAGGTTGAGCTGCTGCTTGACGCCCTTGTGCAGGATGGTCGCATACAAAAACGAGCCCATGGGGACAGCATCTATTATCAATAGGTGCACCTCCACATGTCCATCCCAAGGTGCTGCACCGCGAAAGCGGGGGCGGGAGCTTATATATTGTTTATCTTAGAGTAGGAACATTGCACAATGACCAATGAAACAGAAAAAGAGACGAAAGAACAGCTGAAAGTAGAAAAAATTCGCAAGGTAAGCACTGGTGCCTGGTGGAAAAATTTCAAGAAGAAAAAGGCTGAGAAAAATGATCAAGGAAATGATCAGGTAAAAGCGGTAGGAGGGAAACCGGCAGAAGTTAAATCGGCAGCACCGAAACCGGCAGCACCGAAACCGACACCGGTAAAGAAGGCCAGGCCTGTAAAAGCCAAGCCGGCAGCAGCTACATCGGCAGAGGTCAAACCGGTAGAACCTAAACCGATAAAGGCCAAGCCTGTACAAGCAAAGCAGGCAGCAGTTAAACCGGTAACTCCTAGGAAACCGCGACCGGCTAAGAGCCAACAGACTGATCAGGCTGAGAAAGTCGAGAAAAAAGCACAAGCAGAGAACGTCGAACAGGTTGAGCAAGCTGGACCAACCGGACAAGCAACACCGTCTCCTCGGAGCAAGCAAAAGCGCCCGACCAAGCAGGCACCAGCTAAAACAGCGCAACCAGCCAAGGCAAAGCCACAGACTCCCCTGACAAAGCCCCCTGTAAAGGAAACACAGGAAACAGCACCGGAGAAGCCCGCCCCTGCTCAGCAGGCCAAGCCGCAGGCACCGGAACAAGCTGAGTCCACCGAGGTTCAGGAAGAAAAGAAAAAGCCCTCACGGAGACCGCGCAGACGGGGGAAAAAGCCAGCTCCAGCTTCTGCCCATCAGGAAACAGGAGAGGCTGGA
>JBATKL010000160.1:0-7551 GCA_049669385.1 Candidatus Electrothrix sp.
GGGTGCTTTTGCACGGAAAGTACTTTTGCCGTTCGGATAGCGTCAAGGCCGACATATAACTCCTCAACCGCATCAACTTCCAGGCCGAGCATGGTCAGGCGTTCCGCCAGCTGATCAGGAGTCAGACCGTCAAGAGAAATATACTTACCAAGCCAGCTGAGGGTGAATTTCATGGGAATATATGAGTTCGTACGTCGTTGTTTCGTCGGGTTATAACGATTTTTTGTAACGGTTCGGAAGGTCAATACCGAGCGGTCTTGCTCGGTCGTAGATTGGAAGGACTAGAACTGATGAAGAAAGCGAAGATCGTTTTCGTAATAGAGGCGAATATCATCAATACCGTACTTGAGCATGGCGATGCGCTCCACCCCGAGACCGAAGGCAAACCCGGAAAATTCGTCTGGATCATAGCCGACCATTTTCATAACCTCCGGATCAATCAAGCCTGCTCCAAGTATTTCCAACCATCCTGTTCGCTTACAGACCCTGCATCCTGCTCCCTCGCAGATAACACAGGCAATATCCACTTCCGCACTGGGCTCGGTAAAGGGGAAAAAGCTTGGGCGAAACCGAAGGGGTAAATCCCCTTTGAAAATACGGCGGGTAAAGGTGGTGAGCACTCCTTTCAGGTCCGCAAAGGAGACGTTACGGTCAACCAGAAATCCCTCTACCTGATGAAACATAGGGGTATGGGTGATATCGGAATCACAACGATATACCTTACCCGGAGCAATATAACGGAGAGGGGGCTCCTGATTTTCCATAATCCTGGCCTGCATGGGCGAGGTATGGGTCCGTAACAGCAGCGAGTCAGACACATAAAAGGTGTCATGCATATCTCTCGCCGGATGGTGCTTGGGGATATTCAGGGCCTCGAAGTTGTAATAATCGGTCTCAACATCCGGCCCTTCAGCAACAGCAAAGCCCATCCCCTCAAAAACAGAGCAGATCTCTTCCATCACCTGAGTGACAGGATGGAGCTTGCCAAAAGGAAGGGAGCGGCCCGGAAGACTGAGATCAACAGCCTCAGCCGCCTGCTCTCCCACTGCTATATCTTCCTTTTTCCCAAGAAAGAGTGCTTCCACTTCTTTCTTCACAGTATTTGCAAGCTGACCAAGACGAGGCCGGTCCTCCTTGGGGGCTTGGCTCAATTCTTTCATCACTGATGAAAGAAGGCCTTTCCGCCCGAGAAATGTAACCCGGAACTCCTCTAAGCTCTGCTGGCCGCTGATGGCAGACAAAGCATTGACAGCTTCGGCTTTCAGGCTTTGCAGTCTGTTTTCCATTATGCGCTTTTGCTCTCAGATATCAAGCTGTAGCTTCAAGGCCAGCAGCTTTGACAACTTTGGTGAATGCGCTCGGATCTACAATAGCAAGATGGGACAACACCTTACGGTCAAGCTCAATCCCTGTCTGCAACAGAGCGTGAATCAGCTTGCTGTAGCTGGTGTTATTCAACTGAGCAGCAGCACCAATACGGGTGATCCACAAGCGACGAAAATTACGCTTATTGGTTCTTCTATCTCGATAGGCGTAGCACAACGCGCGATCAACAGCTTCTGTCGCGGTGCGATACAGGCGACTCCGGCCTCCCCGGAACCCTTTAGCTTGCTTTAAAACTTTATTTCTTCTGCGGCGGGCCTTGAACCCGCGTGTTACGCGTGGCATCCTTGCACTCCATGTACAAAATTTACTAAAAAGTCATTCTATAAGTCATCCAAAATCGATACTGACCGATGCTCTCACGGAGCCGCACAGCCTCCCTCTATTTACCGGCTAGAGGTAAGGCAGCATACGTCGGACAGCCTTGGTATCAGCTGCATCAATTAATCCACTTTGGCGCAGATTACGTTTCCGCTTGGTTGATTTACTGGTCAGAATATGTGAGGTAAAGGCCTTACTTCTCCGAATTTTACCGGTACCGGTCGCTTTAAAACGCTTGGCCGCCCCTCGGTTGGTCTTCATCTTTGGCATGATACGTTCCTTGTTGTTCAAGAGCCTATAAATATTTCACGGCTCATGAGGTTTATTACTTTTTTCAATCGTTCTGCGATTAATCAGGCTTTCGGGCCGACAAACATAACAAGCTGTCGTCCTTCCATTTTCGGCTCCTGCAGAATAACACAATCTTCACGCAGGTTGTCGGCAATCTTCTTAATCGCCGCAAGGCCAACGGATTGAGCGTAGATAATTTCCCGTCCACGAAACTGCATCGTCACTTTGACCTTATTTTTCTTCTCAAGAAATCTTTTTATCTTCTTGATCTTAAAATCCAGGTCGTGCTCTTCAGTTTTGGGACGAAACTTAATCTCTTTTGTCTCAATAACCGTCTGTTTTTTCTTCGCTTCCTGCTGTTTCTTTTTCAGCTCGTACCGGTATTTGTCGTAATTCATAATGCGACAAACCGGAGGTTTGGCCTTATCTGAGACCTCAACCAGATCAAGTCCCACATCTTCAGCAAGCTGTCGTGCTTTTGCTGTCAGGACAACACCAAGCTGTTCGCCTTCAGACCCGATTAATCGGACTTCTGGGTAGCGAATCGCTTCGTTGATCTTCGACTTAATTTCCTGCTTCTGCGGAAGTTTTCTGCCTCTTCTTTTAATGTTCGGATCCTCCTGATTAATCCAATACCAATACAGCCTGTCAGGCCGTCCCCTGTTCGCATTCCTTTCTCACCAAGTCCGCAAACTCCTGCGGTGTCATGGGAGGCAGGTTATCTCCGTTGCGCTTACGTACTGTTACGGTACCTTCTTCCATCTCACGATCACCGATAATCAACATATACGGTGTCTTCATCATCTGGGCTTCTCGGATCTTGTAATTGAGTTTCTCATTCCGCAGATCCTGCTCAACCCGAACTCCGGCCTGACGCAACTCACTATAAATTCCAGAGCAATAATCAGCCTGGGCATCCGTTATATTTAAGATTCTTGCCTGTTCCGGAGCCATCCACAGCGGAAAAGCACCTGCGTAATGTTCAATCAGTACGCCGATAAAACGCTCAAGAGATCCCATCAGAGCACGATGAATCATGATCGGCTGATGTTCAGCCCCGTCCTGGCCAGTATAGGTCATACCGAAGCGCTCAGGCAGGTTAAAATCAACCTGAATAGTTGAGCATTGCCAAGAACGGCCCAGCTGATCCTTGATCTTGATATCAATTTTCGGACCGTAAAAAACACCTTCGCCCGGATCGACCTCATAGGCAAGACCTTTTTTCTCCATCGCCCCTTGCAGAGCCTTGGTAGAGAGATCCCAATGTTCATCGCTGCCCACGTATTTTTCTGGCCTGGTGGACAGATAAACATCATAATCAGCAAAACCAAAGGTCTTGAGAACCTGGAGATTCAGATCAATAATATTGAATATTTCTTCTTCCAGATGGTCAGGGCGACAAAAAATATGGGCATCATCCTGGGTAAAACCGCGCACCCGCATCAAACCGTGCAGGGCACCGGTACGCTCGTAGCGATAAACCGTTCCCAGTTCACACCAACGGACAGGAAATTCCCGATAACTATGCTTTGTTGCGTTGTAGACCCCGATATGAAAGGGGCAGTTCATCGGCTTGAGCTGATAAGCAATCTCATCAATCTCCATAGCCGAGTACATATTCTCGCCGTAGAAATCAAGATGCCCGGAAGTCTTCCAGAGGTCCTGACGTGCGATATGTGGGGTATACAGGAGTTCATACCCATTTTTGTAATGGGCATCTTTCCAATAATCTTCAATCAGCTTACGGAGCATTGCTCCACGCGGCTGCCAGAGAATCAAACCGGGACCGACCTCATCCTGGATCGTGAACAGAGCGAGTTCCTTGCCGAGCTTACGATGGTCTCGTTTTTTGGCTTCTTCGATACGATTGAGATATTTTTTCAGATCTTTCTTATCAGAAAAGGCTGTGCCGTAGATCCTGGTCAGCATGGGGTTGTGCTCATCCCCGCGCCAATAGGAACCAGCCACTCGCAGCAATTTGAAACTCTTCAGCCAAGAGGTATCTGGGATATGGGGCCCTCGACAGAGGTCGATAAAATCACCCTGCTGATAGAGGGAAACGCTTTCCTCACCCTTCTCTTCCAAATCCTTGAGCAGCTCAACCTTATAGCTTTCTCCCTGATCGGTAAAAAAGGCCAGAGCCTCAGCTATGGGCATCATACGCCGCTCAAAAGGCAGCCGCGCCTGGACGATTTCCGCCATCCGTTCTTCGATAGCAACAAAATCATCCGGATTAAAGGCGGGATCACGATCAAAATCGTAATAATACCCATCTTCGATAGAAGGACCGATAGCCACCTTCACATCCTGCCCAAACAGTTCTTTCACCGCCTGAGCCATAATATGGGCCGTGGAATGGCGGAGAATATGCACCCCTTCATCAGAGTCAGCCAAAATAGGCTCAAGCACCGTGTCAGCCTGCAAGGTTGCGGACAAATCTGTCGCCTTTCCATTACAGAGCACGGCAATAGCCTGCTTTCGCTGCTTCTTGGAGAGCAGTTCTTTCAAAGCTTCCTGCGCGGTAATACCTGCGGCAACTGCTTTGGCTTCTTCTCCGGGTATGGATATGGATATATCGGTCATGCTGTCTGCCAAAAAAGTCTGCTGAGTAAACTGCCCGGCCCCTTGGGGCGGGTGTCAACATGATTGAAGGATTTCCTTTAAACGTACACTGCAAGCAGCAGGTACCGACCCCGGATCTTCCCAATAAAAATATAAAAAAGGAAAGGCTAATAAGCCGGTGATATTCTCGCCGACCCTTAGCCTTTATGTAAATTGGTAGGCACGGGCGGTTTCGAACCGCCGACTTCTACCATGTCAAGGTAGCGCTCTCCCACTGAGCTACGCGCCTGCAAGTTTTTTGCATGCTGTTTTTCCAGCTTCAACATTCTCAATATTACTTTTTGCTTTTTGCCGCTACTCTGCAACCGCATAAATATTGAAAACGTTATGTCAATTACCAAGGAATGAATTTGATGTCAAGTAAAATGAAAAATTTTCCTCCCTTCGCAGGTAAAAAAATCAATAGGGTCAGACTCGATTGATTTTGTCAAGCCGGGTACGATGCGCACCCCATACCCCAACGGGGTTATATATAACCAGCCCAGGGTAACACCCTGGGTCACGGGATCACGAGAACCGAATCAGCCCGGTACTCGGGGTGTTACCCCGAGCTGATACATACAGCCCCTTTGGGGCATGGTGGTGTCGTCATTGCGTAGGGGCAGGTCCCCGTGCCTGTGCCCGGTTCGATCTTTCCGGTTATTCAGGGCAGACAACTCGGTCAGCCTCTACGTCATAAATCCCCTGTCCCGACGGGACATACGCCAATAGCCCAGTGATTTATCGCTGGGGAGTCAGCACCCCTACTCACTACTCCCCTTCCCTCCGCAACCGTCGCCAGCGATACCAAATCCCAAACCCACTCAGGACCAGCCCGCCAGCAACAACCACATAACGGGCCAGCTGCACATCGATCCTAACCAGGGCAATCAGCACCAGCAAGACACCCATCCCGATCAGCAACCAATCCGTGGCAACAGCAATTGCATGGCTGATCTTACGCCCGAGCTCCTGCAAAAATCCCATCAGGTGCGCTCCACCGTATAAACCAAATCCTCTCCCTGCTCCTCAGCAGAGACAACACGCCCGTCATTCACCGCGATAACTCGATCTATCCGCTGAGCAATCTTCTTCTCAACAAGAAAGCTGAACTGCTCTCCAGAAGCCATCTGTTGCAGACGTAACCTTACGTCCTTATAGCCCCTTCAACAGTCGCCGCGATAATCCTGCAACCCTGCATACTCCATCATTCCTTTCCTTGCCCTTCTTGCGCTGACTTTTTATTTTGCTCCCAAGGCCTGACCACGATCGTGGAAATCGAGTTCTTGGGTGATCCGTCAATAAACTTATCCGAATAGGTCAGATAGACCAAGGTATTCCGTTTGGGATCATAAAAACGCACTACCTGCATTTTTTTAAACAGCAGGGAGGTCGACTTGCGAAAGACCCGCTCCCCGTCGTCCTTGCCGTTGCGTACATCCTCAGGCAAGGTGATTGGCCCGGTCTGACGACAGGCAATGGAGGCGTCGGATTTATCTTCCGCTAGCCCCACGGTTCCCTTAATGCCACCGGTCTTGGCCCTGCTCAGGTAGCAGGTAGCCCCCTTGATATCTGGATCGTCAAAGGCTTCAATCACGATCTTATCATTGGCCCCAAGGAGCTTAAAGGTGGTGCTTACCTCGCCTATGGTTTCGGCCTGCCCGACCGTGACACCTACCGTGCCCATAACGAGCAGGGCAGTCAGAAAAACACCTGTTCTACCTGCTGACCGCATGATTGCTCTTGTTCTCGTAGCATAAATTCTCACAACATTGTCCTCCGCTGAATTTTATCGCCCTGCATGCATCCGATTAACCGCACTGAGCAAGGCCTTGATTGAGGACACGATAATATCCGTATCCACGCCAGCCCCCCACCAGCCCTCCCGGCTGCCCTTTTCCCGCTTATCCATCAACTCAATATAGGTAACCGCTCTGGAGGAGGCCCCTTCGGTCAGCGAATGCTCATCATAGGAATGCAGCATAAAATGCAAGTCAGCCTGCTCATTCAAGACTGCGCACATCGCATCAAGGGGTCCGTTGCCTGTACCTCGGAGACGTTGCTCCTGGCCGTTGACAAAAAGAACCGCCTCCACATCCGCTGTAGACATATCTTCCTGCTGATCAATATGTCGTTTGAGCACATTGAACTCCTTCAGCCTGAAATATCCGTCCTCTTGCAGATACTCCCGCTCAAAGACAGCGTATACGCCCTTGCTGGCCAACTCTTTCCCGACGCTCTCGGTCTCTTCCTGCACCACCCGCCCGAAACCGGGCTGCATACTCTTAGGCAATTTATAACCGAACTGGCGGTCCATAATATAGGCTGCTCCGCCTTTGCCGGACTGGCTATTGATGCAGATAATGGATTCATAGGTGCGGCCCACATCTTTCGGATCAATGGGCAGATAGGGGACTGCCCAAACACCGGACGCATCATCAGCCACCGCATCCATGCCTTTGCTGATGGCATCTTGATGGGAGCCGGAAAAAGCCGTGTAGACCAAATCGCCCACATAGGGATGACGGGGATGCACCGGCAGGTCTGTACAACGCTTATACACATTAACCACCCGGTTGACATTGGAAAAATCCAATTTCGGATCCACTCCCTGAGAAAACATATTCAGGGCCAGGCTGATAATATCCACATTGCCGGTGCGCTCGCCATTGCCGAACAGGGTACCCTCCACCCGATCTGCCCCGGCCATCAGGGCCAATTCCGTGGCAGCCACCGCGCTGCCCCGGTCATTATGGGCATGGAGACTGATCAGGGCACAGTCACGATTTTTCATCTGGCGGATAAACCACTCAATCTGATCGGCATAGATATTGGCTGTGGCCATCTCTACAGTTGCAGGCAGATTGACCACCACCGGTCGTTCCGGGGTCGGTTCCCAAACAGCCATCACCTCCTCGCAGATCTCCAGGGCAAAATCAAGCTCTGTGCCGGTGA
>JBATKL010000161.1:0-2138 GCA_049669385.1 Candidatus Electrothrix sp.
GTGAAAATAAATGGCTGTTCTTTGGAGAAGCTTTACTCTGCTAAACATTGGCCTTCCTCTCTGTGGGATGTGGCGTTATCAGAACGCTCAGGACGTTCAGGGAAAATTATAATAACAACATCAACCAGGGCATGCTGATAGTTGGTTTCTCAAGGGCTTTTCTCACCAGAATCGCTGACCTGAAAGGAGCAAGCTCTATAATGCCGCTTTGTCCGGCCAAGGCTTCATAAGCGGTGGGTATTGCAAAAGACCTGTTTGCAGATGTTTTATTCACAAGCAGAACCGAATCACTTGATATAGCCTGCAATGCATCATTGTCAAAGACAATTTTGCTCTTTTCTTTTGCCTTGGTCGTCACTTCCTGGAGAACGAAATTGTCCAGCCAGACCTGTTGGTCATCACCCGCCCTGACATGAAAAATTGGTTTTTGGGTCATATCCACCCTGGCCTGGAACATCAGCTGATGATGTTGCCGCTCTTCTTTGAACTGGAATCGATAGTCCCCAATCTGTCGGGTCCACTCTCCAGCAATATCGGTTGCTATGGAAAGCTCATAAACAGTTTGTCCGCTGGCATAGGAGTCAAATTCTAGATTATAGAATTTATCCTTTTCAAACAGGATGTCGTCCTTGATCCGAAAATAGGTGGGGGCGGCTGTGGCATCTTCTTTGACCAAGCTCTTGGAGCCGGTTTTACTCATGTCGTCGCTGCACTGACCACCGGAAAGAGCCGAGGTATTACTCCATTGGTCGGGGTTTTCACAATCTTCAAAATCATCATCCATCAAGGTGGTCACGATGGAGTTAAGAGCGAATTTAGGAAACTGGGTCGAGTCTGTGCTGGCGTATGCGCTTGAGTTATTATCGTAATCTCCGTTAAAGTGAAGAAAGGAATCCAGATCATAGCTTTCGCCGTCATAAGAGATATAACTTTCAGAGCAGAGCGAAGCATAGAGATTATTGTCGACAGCAAGGTTGGTGTGGGTACCTGAGATGTCCAGTCCCTTATGAGCAGCGTATTTCCCTGCGCCGGTGATAATATTATCTGCTGTAAAGAGCGTGTTGCCCTGGATGGTTATCCCGTCTCCGCCTTTTTTTGCCTGAATCTGTACCTCATTACCATAGGTGACATTGTTGTTGACCTGATAGTTTGCTCCGCTTTGGATCATGATACCGATATCTCGTGCATAGGCAACTGTATTGCCGCTGATGACATTGTCTTGCACCGTGCCGTAATCAAAAATCCCCATACCATAGGTCGTATGTTTGGATGTGCCATCCTGACTGGCATAGCCATTGGCTCCGTCATTGATGTTGCCGTAGACATTGATAATGATATTATCCAAAATTTGGATATTGCTGCCCCGCAGGGTGATAGCGCCGCCATCATTGATATTTAACAGGGCACCCTCTATGTAATTATTTTTGACCAAGGCGTAATCTGTGCCGATCTCAAGTGCGGAATAACTTGAATTTATAATGGAATTATTTGAAATATTCAAACTGGAGACAGTGAGACCGGTATTGTTGAGACTGTTGATCCCCTTACCTTGGGTCAGCGAGGTGTTGAAACTGCCATAGGTGTGAAACATGCCGTTGTTGGAAATGGTATTACCAATGATATCAATATATGAATGTTTTCCAAGCGAGATGCCTGTTTCCAGGGAGTTGTCAATATGGTTATTCTGGATTGCAGAGTTGTTAGAACTGTAAACATAGATACCTTGTCGACAATACTGCATATTGACATCTTCAATAACGACGTTATCTGAATTATTGATATTGACGCAACGGATGAGGTAATGCTTAAAGGAAAGGTCCTTAACTTCCACATCATGCTGTTGCCAATAAATATTGATTCCTGTGTCTAGGGTAACTCCTTCGAGCAGGCTACTGTTGATATCAACCCCCTGGGGAGGGTAAAAAAAGATTTTCAGGGCAGTTGCGTCATAGTACCATTCGCCGGGGTGATCCAACTCATCAATCTTGTTGTCCATGAAGTAACCCCAACCCTTTGTGGGATAATAGGGGGTACTGGCGGTTTCCGTGGTTATCACTCCGTCAGCATAACCGGTAATATCCCGGACAGAATACTGCCAACTGTAGGTTCTGGCTCGTAGGGTTGCACCTGTCCAATAC
>JBATKL010000162.1:0-4089 GCA_049669385.1 Candidatus Electrothrix sp.
GGATTGAGTATCCCGACTATACGGGCAATAATGTCAGCTATACCTACGGCGCACCGGGCGCGACCTTTAATCGGGCCGACCGTATTGTCACAGTCACGGATGCCTCCGGCAGCGAGGAACGTTTTTACGGCCCTCTGGGCGAGACGATCAAGACCATTAAGTACGTGGCCTCCAAGACCGAGGGCAATGCGGCCAACTCGCCGGAGATCTATGTCACCGAGTATACCTATGACACCTTCAACCGCCTGCGCCAGCTGATCTACCCGGACAGCGAGGTGCTGACCTATGCCTATAACTCCGGCGGTCTGGCCCAGTCCGCTTCCGGCACAAAGGGGGATTACGATTATCCCTACTTGAAAGCCCTGACCTATGACAAGTTTGAGCAGCGGGTCTTTATGCGCCAGGGCAACGGGGCCGAGACCGACTATGCCTATAATCCCCTCAACCGCAGGCTGGCGACCCTCAAGGGGAAATCCGGGGGCAGAACCTTTATGGATCTGGCCTACGGCTATGATCTGGTGGGCAATATCCTGAACCTGGATAATCTGGCCAAGGTCAATAAACCCAATGAGTTCGGCGGGGAGACCAGGTACACCTACAAGTATGATGATCTGTACCGATTGACCGATTCCACGGGCAGCCTGAAGCAAAAGCCCAATACCGAGCATCAGTACACCCTGGCCATGCGCTATGATGATATTCATAATATCATGAGCAAGAACCAGCGACATATCCGCATCACGCCGGGCGGCAGTTCTGTTGAGCAGAAAAAGACCAGCTATGATTTCAGCTACGGGTACGGCAGCTCACGGCCCCATGCCCCGACCCAGATCGGCGAGCGGGCCTTCAGCTATGATGCCAACGGCAACCAGACCGGCTGGGAGAGCGAGAAGAACGGCACCCGCCGAGCTATTGTCTGGGATGAGGAAAACCGCATTCGGACGATTCGGGATAACGGGCATACTCTGGCCTACACGTATAACGATGCGGGTGAGCGGGTGTTTAAGACCGGGCCGCAGGGTGAGACGGTTTATGTGAATCAGTTTTATACGGTAGGCAACCGGGAGATCGGCAGCAAGCATGTGTTTGTGGGAACCGGTCGGATTGTGACCAAGCTGGTCAAGGGGCAGGAGAATGTTGCCACCCCGGCATCGGCTGTGAATCCGGGCAACAGTAATCCTTCCGGTAATGCGACTGGGCACAGCAATGGGAATAACGGCGGTGGTTCAGGAGGCGGTTCGGCTGGCAACGGTACGATTGTGTACGAGAAGGATATCTACTACTACCATCCTGATCATCTCGGCAGTAGCACCTTTATTTCCGATGCGGACGGCGAGCTGTATCAGCATCTGGAGAATTTTCCCTTTGGCGAGACGTGGGTTGAGGAATCAACCAATACGCAGAGAACTCCGTATCATTTTACTGCTAAGGAACTGGATGAGGAGACTGGGTTGTATTTCTTCGGTGGGCGATACTATGATCCGAGGACGAGTGTTTGGCAGTCGGCTGATCCTATTTTGGCAAATTATTTGCCGACTGGCAACAAAGAAAAGGATAAAAAACTGCCGGGGATGGGTGGTGTTTTTTATAGCCCAAATCTTGGACTTTACACTTATGTTGTAAATAATCCAATGAAGTATATTGATCCAGATGGAAAGCTTTTCCAATGGGCTCATAATCTTTATGTAAAGAAAGTTAAAGAATCTCCTGACATGCTTGGAATAGGTAAATCATCAAACCCGAACAAAGGATTGTGGGAACTTCCTACACCCAAGTGCTTAAACTTTGGAATTCAAGGACCGGGAGGTGGTTTTTTTCATGAAAAATCTCCAGTTATGCAATTTATAGCTAAATACATTCCTTTCATGAACGCAATTTCAGGGTTTCACGATTATATGCAAATTGCATTAACAGGAAAATCAGAGAAAATTCGTGATATTTCAAACATTCCATATATGTTTGTCGCGGCACCTCTTACAATATTGGCTGAATTTGGGAAGTTGGAAAAAGCTTTATTCTCCCCAATTAAGAAGCTAATTAATAATATTATTAGGCTGCCTCGAAAATCACAACAACCAAAATCTGGTGAATCTGCAACTCCAGCCCGGTAGAGTGGGCAAAATATTAAGGGAGCCTTTGCCTTGACCCCACGATGGACCCTGCCTTTTTGGTAAGCTGGACTTGTTGTCTTTTGCCCGCTACCCACCGTTAAAACGGTGGGCTATTTTCGATTGCCCCTCCGGGGCGAAGGCGTGCGGGAAACAGCGTCCCGTAGGGACTGCCGATAATAGCCCGGTGTTTCAACACCGGGTGCGGAAACCTCATGTCATCCCGGTGGTGACCTTCCGGCGGCGACATCTTTTTGATAACAAAAAAGGGGCCGGAGATTCTGTTTGAGATATTTCCCGTTTCGGTGTAGACTAAACTTAGTCCGGTTCTGATATATATAGAAAGGAGAAATGTTATGCAGCAGATAAATATTCATCAGGCAAAAACACAGTTTTCCAAACTGATTGCCATTGTCGAAAAAGGAGATGAGGTGATCATCGCCCGCTACGGTGAACCCGTGGCGCGACTTGTTCCTTTTCAAAAGAAAACCGCTCCCCGCAAGCCCGGCTCGGCCAAAGGAAAATTCACTGTTCCGCAGGAGTTCTTTGAACCGCTTCCTGACGACATCATTGATGCCTTTGAACAATGAATATTCTTTTGGACACACATGCCTTTCTGTGGTGGATCACAGATGACGCGCAACTTTCAGAAACCGCCCGAAAGCTCATAAAAGACAACGGGAATACCTTGTATTGGAGTGCCGCAAGCTCATGGGAAGTCGGCATTAAATATGCCTTGGGACGGCTCCCGCTGCCAGATGCACCGGAAATATTTCTGGCGCAGGAACTTGCAGGAAATCAGATTGAGTCCCTTCCCATAACCGACAGATACGCTTTTCAAGCAGGCCGACTTCCCCGGCATCACAAAGACCCGTTCGACCGGATGTTGATTGCTCAGGCTATGACGGACTCGCTTATTTTGCTCTCGTGCGATTCTTTTTTTGATCTTTATGATGTTCAGGTGATGTGGTGACTTTGAAATAAGCGGGAAAAAGGGGACATTGCCCCAAGGCGATGCTGATTTTTCAACACGCTGGAGCCTGATCACATCGCGTTTTTTGCCGCCCGATCCCGTTCACCACCCGCCCGCAACATGGCTACCTATTTTGCCAATTTGGTTTGCGGGGTTGCAAGAGCTTATCCATCTTTCTGAAAAATCGGAGAAAATTGAAGACATTGAAGATGCCTGGGACAATTTTCAAAGGAGGAGATCAGCGTGAAGACATTGCATCGAATAGGCGGCCTCACATTCACAGACAATCGCCTGGCAATAGAAATTGACGGTGAGGAGAAGCAATATGACCTGCGCTCCGTTTCCGACGCATTGGCCAATGCATCTGAACCGGAAAGCCCGGTAGGGTGGGCAAAATATTAAGGGGTCTTTGGTTTGCCCCCATGATGGGGTCTGATTTTTTTGGTAAGATGGACCTGTTGTCTTTTGCCCACGCTACGTTTTGCCGCACTACCAACGTTGTTCACGTTATTGCCCGTTGACCACCGGCTTGACCAGGAGCAGGAGTTGTTCTCTTCCCTCTTTCCGTGTACAATACGGAAAGAAGCTTCCCCGCCCATTGGTAATTGAATACCCTTTCCAAGGAGTTGTATTATGGAAATTGTTAAGCTGACAACCACAGTCAACGCGACAGGCCGACTGCACATTGACATTCCCACCCGCTTGTCCCCGGGCAAGGTGCAGGCTGTGCTGGTGCTGCATCCTGTCGCTGCTTCCGATCAGCACTATGATTTTTCAGATCTTGCCGGACAGCTGTCGTGGAAAGGAGATGCCGTGGCCGTGCAGAGGGGCCTGCGGGATGAGTGGTAAACGCCTCCTGCTGGACACCAATGCTGTCGTCGCTCTGCTGCAAGGCGATGTCCAACTTGTCCAGCTCCTGCGACAAGCTGACTGGATCGGCATTTCAGTCATCAGCCGGATTGAATTCCTTGTCTTTTCCGGGTTGACTGAATCTGATCGCCAGCTCTT
>JBATKL010000163.1:0-5238 GCA_049669385.1 Candidatus Electrothrix sp.
ATCCACCATCACCTTATTGCCGCGTGCAATAATGGCATCAATGGTGTGAAACCAACCTGCAAGAAAG
Source organism: Candidatus Electrothrix sp. (assembly GCA_049669385.1). Lineage (GTDB taxonomy): Bacteria > Desulfobacterota > Desulfobulbia > Desulfobulbales > Desulfobulbaceae > Electrothrix. Next base: position 68 of record JBATKL010000163.1, read on the forward strand.
AGCTGGAGCCCTACCTTGAAAAATTTGATTTCACTGTCCAGTTTTTCAACCAAGGCCATATCCTCCTCGTGTGAGGTGACATCAAGGGCGAAGATGATTCGTTCGTTCAGGGGGATGTTCTTTTCTGTCATGATTCCTTATATGTTATAAAATAAAAAGTAGTATAAAAAACAAATAACAAGAGGAAAAATTCGGCGAATTGAATCACTGATTCCTCAAATTTTCAATCTCTTCAACAGGCACGTCGGTCAACTCTGCTATCTCCTGCGCATCAAGCACGCCTTTTTTTATGAGATTCATCGCAATTTGAAGAGCTTTTCTATCCTCGCCTTTTTTTACGCCGATTGTATAGGATGATTCCACTATACTTGCCTGATAATGCAGATCATCCTGATATCTTTCGTAAGCCCGGCGTTCTTCTTCAGAAAGCTTGAGAATATCCAGCTCCTGCTTGGCTTTTTTTATCCCCTTAGCCTTGAAGTCGTTTTTGATCTCTTCATTCTTGAGAAAGTAGATCCACTCGTCAAGCGTATCTTTGGCGATATCGTCGAACTTGTTGACCTTGATCAAATAATACTCAGGAAAAATTTCATGAAGGTTCTTTTTGCCGTACAGTTCCCGTTGCTCATCAGACAGCTCCAGCAGATCCTGACCGTGAATTCCTCTGAAAGAGGTTGTTCCGTGATAAACATAGTCATCCCCGTGCCCCAGGTCGAAGTAAAGAATATTTATCGAGATAACCTTGGCAACCTTTGAGTAGGGGTCGCTTTCTTGAAGATGCTCCGTGATTACCTTAGAGGTGCCGAACAGGATTCTCTGGAGGTAATCGAACTCCCGATCATACTGCACTTCAATGATGAGTATCTCTTTTTTCTGGTTTGTGACCTTGAGATCCACCCGGTTGAATTTATCACGAGCGTCCTCTTTATTGCTTTCACTTTCAAGCAGTTCAAGAATTGTGATATTCTCTTTGAGCAGTTCACTGAGAAAACCTTCCAGGATTTCAAAGTTGGCCTTGCTCCGCAGGAGCTTTTTCATGGCCCAGTCAAAGCTGATCAGTTTCCTTTGCGCCATTTTGTAATTTCCTCACAGGCCCGCCAGCAGCGGCGAGTTTTTTGTCACGCGTTGTATCTCGGCTCGAAAAGCGGAAAAGCGGCTGTATTTCTGATTTCTGTTCAGATGGAGAAACTCGACAGCCTGACCTTTCTGCTCATTGAGAATCAGGGCTTCCATATATCCGCCCAGCACCTCTGCTGCACGGGCATAGGCCTTGCGGTATTTGTTGGAAACAATATGATCAATGCGGGCTGTGGTTATCCTTTCAATAAACCGAAACCAGTCCTCCTGTGTTGCTGCATCAGACTCGACCAGATGTTGCAGAATTTCTTCAGTCATCACTTCTTCACCTTTCAAGGCCAGGTAGCTGCCGGACAAACCGTGAATTGTCCGGGCTTCTGTAGAGCATCGAACCAGAGCCAGTAACGTGCAGGTATAAACAATCGCTGTTGTCTGCTTGCTATTTGACCAGCCCACAACGGCTTCTTTGTCGATTTCAATATAAGCATCCTCAAGTCGGCCTAACAGCAGGAGCACCTTGATCTTGAGTAGAAAAAATCTGTTTTCTTCCCAGGATAATTTCTCCTGCCTGCCCTCAAGCCTGTTTTCAAGAAAAGCAAGGGCCTTATCCAGCATCTCCTCCTTGGCCTCCTGCTTCCTGGCATCTTCCAGCCAACAAGCCAAGTGCTGCCCGGTCGGCTCGGAAAAAAACTGCTCCTGTTTCCCGTGCAGAACAAAGTCCTTCTTCTCTATCTTTTCGCCTGCCCGAATCAAGGCAGTAGCGGCAGTAACCCGTAAACGGTCCGGCGGCATATTATCGAGAGCCTCCAGAGCAGTCTGTGCAGTTTCCTCCCATAAAGCGTCTGCCTCCAACTGGTTCAACCAATAGAGATAGCCCACCGGACTCTTTTGTTTGCGAACAGCCGCTGCAACCCCCTCAAGACCGTCTGTCCAGTGAACGGCTTCCAGACAGAGCAACACCGCCCGATTACCCGTATTCTGCTGCAGGGCGATTTGTATATCCTGTAGAAAATCGTTCCAGTCGGGAATCGCTTCAGGCCGGGCATTGTAGATGTCGTGCAGAGAGGGAAGCCATTCTTCGGGGGGACCATCGTACTGATGCACAGGAGAATGATCAGCTTCCATTGCATCAAGCACCTGTTGTGTGCGATCAGCAGCAGATGCTGTTTCATAGACACAGCGGCAGTATCTGGACAGGGTTTCCCTCCAGTTGATGCCTATATCATGCCGACCGATGTCGTAATACAGCTCAAGTTCACTGCTGTGCAAAAAGATACTGAGGAGTTTTTGATACACCTCTTGGGCAGAATCAAGCTCTCCGACCAGAAAAAGCTGATCCGCTTCCGTAAATATTTCTTCAAGCTCTTCCCGCTGCTCCAGAGAAATACTGTCTGGATATTCCTCGTCATAATAGCTGTTATAGTCCTCGTAGACCTCGTAATACGAACCATCCTCAATAGATTCCTGGCGTTCAAGAATTTCTTCTATAATCTCCTCAATCCTTTCGAGAAGTTCATCAACGTCTTCCGTTCTGTCTGAAGGGTCGGAAGAAGCGGTCGAGGTGGTTTCGAGTTTCTCCAGAAAACTCTGACGTTCTTTGGCAGGCACTTCCTGTGCTATTCCGCATAAGAGATCAATCACTTCAGATTGTGACAGGTTGCTGCAATGGGTTCTGATTAGCTCAATATAGGGTTTTAAAGCCAGCACATTCGACATTTTACTGCTTCCTTATTTTTTTAATCATGTTTTGTTGTCCTGCCCCAGCGGGGCAGGATGGGGATTTATTCAACAGACAATCTGGTTAGCTCTGCTGTCTTCTGCGCATCAAGTTCAGCCAAGCTCCAACTCCAACATCTTCAAATCCTTAATCTGATCCCGCAAAGCCGCAGCCTCCTCAAAGGCCAGCTTGTCCGCTGCCTTCTGCATCCGGGCCTCCAGCTTCTTGATCTCCTTATGCAGTTCAGCTACTGAGCGATAAACGACCTCGGGCTCTGCCGCTCTGAGCATCCCGGCATCGTCTGCCTCATCACCCTCCCAGCCTGAAGCCCGGAGATGTTCGGTCATCGAGTTCTTAATCTCAGAGATAATCGTCTGCGGGACAATACCATGTTTACGGTTAAATTCCTCCTGGATTTTCCTGCGCCGATTGGTCTCGTCAATGGTGTACTGCATGGATTTGGTGATCTTATCCGCATAGAGAATCACCCTGCCCAAGGCATTACGGGCCGCCCGACCACAGGTCTGAACGAGGGACCGCTCTGAACGGAGAAAACCCTCTTTATCCGCATCCAAGATTGCCACCAGAGCCACCTCTGGGATATCCAGGCCCTCACGCAGGAGGTTGATACCTATCAACACGTTGTACTCGCCCCGACGCAAATTACGGATCAACTCCACCCGCTCCAGGGTTTTGATATCGGAATGAAGATAGCGCACCCTAACGCCGACATTTTGATAATACTCCGTCAGATCCTCAGACATGCGCTTGGTCAACGTGGTGACCAAAACAGCCTCACCCCGCTCCGTGCATCGGCGAATCTCCTCCAGCAGATCATCAACCTGAGTCCCTGCCGGACGCACTTCGATACGAGGATCCAACAAGCCGGTCGGACGAATCAGCTGTTCCACGATCCGACCTTCGCATTTTTCTAGCTCATAGGGGCCGGGCGTGGCCGAAACATAGACGGTCTGATGCACCCGTTGTTCAAATTCATCAAAACGCAGGGGCCGGTTATCCAGAGCCGAGGGCAGACGAAAACCGAAGTTAACCAAGGTGGTCTTTCTGGCCCGATCACCGTTATACATCCCCCCGACTTGGGGCACCCCGATATGGGATTCATCAATGATCGTGATATAGTTATCCGGGAAATAATCCAACAGGTTGGGCGGTGGAGCGCCGGTCGGTTTACCGGTCAGATGATGACTGTAATTCTCGATGCCGTTGCAATAGCCCAGCTCGGCAATCATCTCCAAATCAAACTGGGTGCGCTGTTCCAGGCGCTGGGCCTCGACTAGGCGATTTTCTGCATACAACTCATTCAAGCGTTCACGTAGCTCATCCTTGATGGTGTGCATGGCCCGTTGGAGATTTTCCTGGCCCGTGACAAAATGGCTGGACGGGAACAGGGTCAGCTCGTCCACATCTTCCAGCACCACCCCGCGCAGAGGATCAATGATGGAGATCGCGTCAATGGTGTCACCAAAGAATTCGACCCGCACCGCCTTGTCTTCCTCGTAAACTGGAAAAATATCGATAACATCGCCGCGCACCCGGAAGGTACCCCGGTGAAAGGACAGCTCGTTGCGCTCGTAGAGCATGAAGACCAATCGCCGCTGGATCTCCTCCATCGGATACTCCGCATTCCGTTGGAGAAAAAGATGCATGTTCTTGTACTCGTCCGGCGAACCGAGGCCGTAGATGCAGGAGACCGAGGCCACGATGAGCACGTCGTCGCGGGTGAGCAAGGCCCGGGTGGCGGAGTGGCGCATCTTGTCGATGGCATCGTTGATGGCCGAGTCCTTCTCGATATAGGTGTCCGAGGCCGGGATGTAGGCTTCGGGCTGGTAGTAGTCGTAGTAGGAGACGAAATACTCCACCGCGTTCTGCGGGAAAAGCTCCTTGAACTCGCCAAAGAGCTGGGCAGCCAGGGTTTTGTTGGGGGCCAATATCAAAGCAGGCCGATTGAGCTTGGCAATAACCTGGGCCATGGTAAAAGTCTTGCCGGAGCCGGTTACACCGAGCAGCACCTGATGCTGTGCTCCGTCATTCAGTCCTTGAACCAGCTGCTCAATAGCGCGTGGCTGGTCACCGGACGGGGTGAAGGAGGATACGAGTTGAAAATTTGTGGCCATAGGAATTCAGATAGTATGAAGGGAACGGCTACCGTATCTTGGACAAGTCATAATCGAAGTCCTGTAGATTTTTTTGTACCAGAGAACATTGGTGAAGAGACAGCCAAAGCCTGTTCTCTTCGATATTCTGTCGCTACTCTTGATTCAGGCTAGCAACGACTTCAGGGCTGATTCTCTCCAGAGCCCAATTATGACCCCGGTAGTAATCCAGCAGATACAGTAAATCACGCACTGCTTCGAGC
>JBATKL010000164.1:0-4477 GCA_049669385.1 Candidatus Electrothrix sp.
TGAGAAAGGGGGTTTGATCCAGCCCTGGAATGGGTGGTATGGCCGCGTCAGAGCCGGTGGCAATGACCCAGGTTTTTGCGGTTATTTTTGCAGGTGTGCTGCTGCCAGCCAGCAGGACCGTGTGCTCGTCAGTAAAGCGCGGGTCGCCAAAGAGGATCTTGGCCCCGAGACTGTTGAAGCGTTCAACCGAATCATGGTGCTGAATTACCGCAATAACCGAACGGATACGGTCAGCCACCTGTTTAAAATCAACCGGCGGCACCTCCACAGCAGGCAGCCCGAATTTTTGGGTATTTTTCAGCTGATGATAGACCTGGGCCGACTTAATCAGAGTCTTGCTGGGAACACAGCCGAAATGGAGGCAGTCGCCGCCCAGCTCTTGTTCTTTTTCAATCAGCAGGGTTTTGGCACCCAACTGGGCAGCCCCGGAGGCGATGGTTAAGCCTGCGGCTCCGCCGCCGATAATGCCGATGTCGTAGTCGTAGCGTGTCATCTTCTATCCTGCGCGGTTGCCAACTCCCGTTTCCAGCCCAGCCGTTTTTCGATGGAGGCAATCATCATCCCGGCAATATCCTTGCCTGTAGCGGATTCGATTCCTTCCAGACCCGGCGAAGAGTTGACCTCCAGGAGCAGCGGCCCGTTTTTGGAACGGATGATATCCACCCCTGCAAAGCGTAACCCGAGAATTTTCGCTGCCGTGGTTGCCAGCTTTCGTTCCGCCGGGGTAATTTTCACCACACTGGCAGAGCCGCCCTGATGAATATTGGCCCGGAATTCTCCGGGTGCTGCGGTGCGCTGGATAGCAGCAACCACCTTGCCGTCGATCACGAAACAGCGCAGATCCTTTCCATTTGCTTCCTTAATAAATTCCTGGACCAAGAGGTTGGCCCGCAAGGCCTTAAAGGCGTTGATAACACTTTCTGCGGCCTTTTTCGTTTCCGCAAGCACGACCCCGCGTCCCTGGGTTCCTTCCAGGAGCTTGACGATCAGTGGAGCACCGCCGACCATCTCGATAAGATCCTTGGTATCCATCGGGGAATTGGCAAATCCGGTTGTCGGGATTTCAATGCCGCTTTTCAGCATCAGCTGGAGGGAAAAGAGCTTATCCCGCGACTGGGCAATGGAATCCGAGGAGTTGACCGTAGCGACCCGCATACTCTCGAATTGGCGGGTCAGAGCGCAGCCGTAAAAGGTCATGCTGGGTCTGATTCTGGTAATCACCGCATCCAGATCATTCAGGGATCGACCCCCGCGATAATGGACTTCAGGTTCTTTGGCATCCAGCTTCATATAGCATTGCTTGATATCCAGGAACTCCATCTCATGGCCGCGTTCCTCTCCGGCCTCCAGAATTCGTTGATTGCTGTACAGCTCTGCGTCGCTTGCCAGGAGAGCGATTTTTAGCCCGCTTTTTTGAGGATCTTTTTTCTCGTAGAGGTCAAGGGCGTGCTCCGGTAAAATATCCCCCATGCAAAAACTTTGCGAGGGATCAATGACGAGACGCTTGCCCATAGCCTCCCGTCCCAGGAGCATGCGATAGCCCATAGAGTCCCGATTGGCCAGGGTCAGTTCTATTTCCCAGTTTTCGGAACCCATTTGCATGGAAGCGGAAATAACGTAGCGTGTTTCTGATAACCCGCTGGAACTTTTGACCGCTCGTCGATCGATGACCGGTTTTTCACATCGGATAACAATGCGACGGTTGGCCTGGAGAGGATGGACCTCGAAGCTTATCCAGGACCGGCCTTGTCTTCTGAAGGGTTGAATATTAAAGGCGTGGATGGAAGAGGTTTTTGCTCCGGAGTCAATGCGAGCCTTGATCGCCGGGATCATCATGTCCGGAAAGGCGCACCATTCTTCACTGCCGATTATTGTTTTTTCGTTATCAGGAGATGCCAAGTTTTTTTCCTTTTTGTAGAAGACAATGAGGAGAGGACGGTATTCATTTCTTGCCGGAGATCCCGCCGGGTCGCATCAGTTTGCGAACATTGAGTTCTGTAAAGGAAATCAGGCCGTGGGGGCGAAAGATCATGATCAGGATAAGGATCAGGGGAATGATGATCCACTTGAAGAGTTCTAGCGGGCGCAAGGCCTCGCTGAGCACAGAGATGCTGACAGCACCGACAATGGAGCCGACAATGGAGTTGAGGCCGCCGAAATAGACCATGGCCAGCATTTCGGCCAGTCTCCTGATACCGAAGCCGCCCGGACTTATAAAGCTGTAAATATGAGCATATAGGCCCCCGGCCACCCCGGCCCAGAAGGCTCCAAACATGAAGGAGGTCATCTTCGTCTTGCGGGTGTTGACGGTCATGGCATCGGCAGCCGCTTCGTTATCGCGCACCGCATTGAGGGCCTTGCCCATAATCGAGGTGGTGAAATTATGGATGATCCAGATGCAGAGGACGGTCCAGATAAAGACCATAGGCAAGGAAGAATACGTCGGCTGGCTGCTCATGCCGCGTGGCCCGCCGATGATTTCCATGTTCTCGATGGCGCTTTTCACGATGAACATGAAGGCCAGAGAAATGATAGCCAGATAATCACCACGGGTGCGGAAAGAGGGAATGGCGACAATCAGTGATCCCAAGGCGGCTACAGCGCCGCCAGCGATAAGGATTAGCGGAAAAAGCCAAGGGCCGAGGGCCGGGTTGAGCAGGGCCGGGCCGAAGAGCTTGTCGTCGGCAAAGAGCCAGAGGGTCAGGGTCGAGGAGGCATAGGCTCCCAATGCCATAAAACCCGGATGGGAGCAAGAAAATTCGCCCTGATAGCCGTTGATGATATTCAGGCTGATGGTCAGGATGATGGCGATCATGGTCAGCTTGACCACCAGAACCCGATAATCATTCATCCCGGCCCAGAGATGGAGGATGCCGTAAAAGGCAGCGAGATGAAGCAGGGTGGCGGCCCAGACAGGGAGTCGGGAAAGCCGCTCGGCAAGCCGGTTGGTTAACCCAGCGGATAAGCGAGCGACCAAGAGGATCGGGAGGACATAGATCAGCAGGTCATAGGCCAGCACCGAGGGAATGAGGGTGGGATTTTTCAGCATCATTAGGGTGCCGAACATGACCGGTATCTTGGGCAGGTAGAGCTGGAAAGAGAGCGGGTCGCCGAGGAAATATTCCAGTAGGGCCGCAGCCAGCGCACCGAGGAACCATCCCGCCAGCGGAATAACGGTGAAGGTTTTGAAAAAGTTGCGTATTTTTTGCAATAGTTTTTGCAGTATATTTTGCATAATGCGGGGAGATAAACTCAATAAAGTGATAACGAGAGGTGTTTGCTCATGAGTTTGAAGTGCTTGTCATGACTGTACAGATCCAGGCTGTTGAATATGGCATTCTGGGCGATGATAAGATCGGGAATGCCTACCTTATTGATCCCTTTTCGAATGCATTTGGTTTGCATCTCGATAAGATGATCCCAATCAATATTGACTGGAATTCGAGTGAGTGTCTTTAACAGGGAGATAATTCGACGTTGGTTCCTGATATTGAGGGGCGGAATCAGCTCCGCGAGGATCAAGTCGTTGGTAACAAGAAGCCCTTCATCAATTAAATAATCCAGTTTATCGGGTCTGTCGATATTGTTTGATCCACGGAAATAATCAATCCATACAGAGCTATCAACCAGAACGCTCATTTGCGATTTCTTAAAACATCAAGATCCACATCCAGGTCGATCCTGCCTTTGTATTTTTTGATTTCAGCAATCTTGTTCTTTCGGACAAGCTCCTCTAATGCACGGATAATTAGAGCTGTTTTTGTTTTGATACTTGTCAGTTGCATCGCTTCGGTAATAAGATTTTCAGGGATATCTAGGGTCGTTCTCATATTGGCCTCCTTATGCATAAACATTAACGTTTATATGCATACCTGTCGAGAGTTATTTTTCCTACGCTTTACCAAAATTGCTCATGTTTTCACAAGCTGGATATACAGAAGAGGCGAGGGAAACTACGCGGAATTTTTTCCAGAATCCTTTGCCTGCCGTTTCGCTGCATCAAATTTTTGCAAAGCCTTTTCCGAGGGCATTTCTGTCAGAGCACTGACCACGATAATCGTCAGGAAGGCGATAACGAATCCCGGCAGCAATTCGTAAAGATATTCCCCTTCAACGGTGATATATCTTTTCACAACAAAGATCGTGATCGCCCCGGCCAGCATCCCGGCCAAGGCACCGTACTTGGTGGTCTTCCGCCAGATCAGGGAGAGAATGATCACCGGCCCGAAGGCCGCGCCGAAGCCTCCCCAAGCATAGCCCACCATCATCAGGATGGTATCGTTGTTGTCTGAGGCCAGAGAGTAGGCAAGCAGGGCAAAACCGACCACCCCTATCCTGCTTATCCAGGCGCGTTGCTTACTGGTGAAGCGTTTGAACAAGGGCAGATCCTCGGTTAAGGCCGAGGTCAGAACCAGAAGCTGGGAATCTGCTGTGGACATAAGAGCTGCCAGGACCGCTGCCAGCACAAAGCCTGCAA
>JBATKL010000165.1:0-2009 GCA_049669385.1 Candidatus Electrothrix sp.
GTGTAGAGGAAGATAAAAAGGACAAAGACCGTTCCCAGCAAGACGAAGGTGGAGTTGAGCAGATCATCAGTGCCGACCTCGACAAAGGTCGGGCCACCGGTCATCATGCCAATACCCATGACAATGAGCCACGGCAGTCCCAGGCCGACCAGGATGTCAAAGATGTTGGAACCCACTGCGTTGGCCACCGCCATATCCCCCCGCCCTTGTCGGGCAACCACAACAGAGGAAATCATATCCGGGGCTGAGGTTCCGGCAGCCAGCAAGGTCAGGGCGACAATAACCGGAGGAATGGCCGTGGCAGCACCGAAGATAATAACGCCTTTGACCAGAATCCAGCTGAGCCCGACAATAACGGCAATGGAGACAAAGAAAACTCGCAAATAGGATTGTTCTACGTCACCGGCAAAGATGCCTAAGCCTTTGCTGATCCCATCGTTCATGATGGTCATTATGGAGCGTTGACCTTTATCTTTACCCTCTTCTTCTTTGCCAAAATTTTCGGCAAGATCAAGGTGAGGCTCCGATGTTTCGCTTTGCTTCCCTTGCGCAGAAGCATCTTCAGGGAACCAGGAATTCCATTTGTAGAGGATAAGCAGGTAGCCCGCATATAAAACAAGGAAGGATAGGGCCTCAAGCGGATAGATCTGCCCGTCGTAAAAAGTGAAGAGAAGTAAAACAATAGACGTCACATAGACCAAGCAATCCCGGATAACAACCGACAGGGTGACTTTGGCTGGCCGGGCCAGGGCTGAAGCCCCGGTGATAACCAGGATATTAAAGACCGCAGAACCGACAATAGTGCCGATACCCACGTCACTATGCTCGCCGTTCCCTTGGAAAAGGGCGGTCAGGGCAATGGCTAGTTCCGGTGCTGACGATCCCATAGCCATGAGCGAGGCCCCGGCCACATTGTGCGGGAGGTTGAGCCGGTGGGAGATATAATCAAGGCTGGGGATAAAATACTCGTCGGTCATGATCGCCAGAATATAGATGGCGAACAGCATAATCAGGAGGCTGCCTCCTGCGGCAATGAGGTCCATAATTTTTTCTCGGTTGTAAATAGAGCCCCGCGTTCAGCAGGGCAAATCAAGACAGGGTATACGACAAGGGTGTAGTTGAAACCATTGTACTTGTAAGGGGAGGGAAAGATCAACTGCGAAGCTTACTTTTTGATGTTCATGGCTAGTTGCCGCGCACCGATCAGGGCGGTTTTGGGATCTGTGATGATATGTACCGGAATATCGGCCAGCATGTCCCGGTAGACCCCGCGACAGAAAATTTCCATAAAGCGCATCCGATCGATGTGGGCAAGAATCCTCGGCAGCATGCCGCCGCCGAGAAATATACCGCCGGTGGCCAGCACCTTGAGGGCGAAATTCGCTCCTTCAGCTGCGAGGATATCCAGCAGGAGTCGTACTGCTTCAACGGCGGGTTCACAGGGCGGGCCTTCGTTTACACCGGGGGCGGCTGCATTGGCAGCCCCAACGATCAGTGGTGTAAGAGCATCCGGCTCTACGGCTACGGTCAGGCGTTTTGCCTGCATCCATTCCGGTTCCGGGCAGCGAGTGAGTTGGAAGGCGTACAGGTCCGGGAGAGCCATGCCTGAGCAGACCTGCTCCACGCTTACATGCCGGAACTGCTGAGAAATCTTTTGCCGCTCCGAACAGGTAAGCAGGAACTGTAAAAGCTCAATCTGTTCCTGGTTACGAGGGGCAAAGGAGACATGGCCGCCTTCTGTGGGAAAGGGTTGGAACCGCTTATCGCCCAGTTCGTCCCGTAGAGGCACGGCAAAGGATTGCCCCAGGCCAGTCCCGACAGCAAGCACTCCTATACTCCCCCCTGCCTCAGGTCGCCCTTGATTCAGGGTAACCAAGCTGTCCTGAGGAAGAAGAACCGCTCCGGCAGTCGTAGCCACCAGATCATTGACCAACAGCACCTCATCCATGCCAAATTGTGCTGCCAAGGCCGAGCCGTCTATAACCCAGTCCAGATTGGTCATGCAAACC
>JBATKL010000166.1:0-3029 GCA_049669385.1 Candidatus Electrothrix sp.
TGACCACCTCGGGATGGCCGTGGCCCAGGATCATAGGGCCCCAAGAACCAACAAAATCAATAAACGCATTACCGTCCGCATCAGTGACCGTGCTGCCTTCGGCCTTGGCAACAAAGAGGGGATCGCAACCCACGGATTTACAGGCACGGACAGGGGAGTTCACACCGCCGGGGATGACTTGGCAGGCTTTTTCAAAGAGTGCAGCGGAATTTTTGGTATTCATGAGCAGTTATGAAATGGTTATGGGTTGAAATAAGCGTGATTGCAGCGGCCAGCTGGAGACAACATACCGTTTTCCTGCCCAACCTGCGGTGTTTGATCAGATTTTTATCTGGGCGTGTACATCTTTCCGCATAGAATAAACGTAACCCGCAGTCACGTCAAGGGAGTGCGTGGGGTGTGGGGCATTATGACTGATTACGGGAGGGGGTAAAAATCCCTGACTTATTTCGTTTCTAGCTGCCGCAACAAAACCATCTCGCCAGTACCCTTTAAGAACCCAGGTTCAAACCCTTGGCGCTCAGTAAGATGGCGAGCTACCTGGCTGCATTTCACCGTAAAAAGGAAAAAGATCGGGGCCGACACCTCAGACAGGGTCTCGAAATTTCCCATCCCTTTGCTAATAATCAGGTCCGCATCCCGGAAATATCCCCTAAACTCCTCACTACAGGCATCCAGCGGTGTCCCCGGACAACGGGTTCCATTGCTGATTACCAGGCAGATCTTATCCAGGCCGCAGGCCTGGGCATCTTCCACTGTGGCGTCATTAATGATAGGGGCTTCCCGCATCGCAGCTGTCACCTGACAACCCAACTTATTCAGCTGCCTAATCAACAGGCCATCAAAAACAATCTCACCGCAGTTATCGCAAAGATAGAGCACCTTCGGCTTGCCCTGTAAGGCCTCAAGAAAGGCTGAATAATCGTCCAGAACAAATTTACGGTCAAAACATTCCTGCATGGTCGCTGCCGCATCAAAACTATGTAAGGCCCCATAGTCAATAATATTGCCAGCGATTGCCACTCGCACTGCGGCCCGGAGCGGATCATCAGCTGCCTGGATTCGTTGCTCAACCTCCTCCTGCACAGAAAGAGCAAAGGCATTCCCCTCCTGCTTGACCTGGGCAAAGGGATCATTGTCTCCCAAAATCTCTGCAAAAAAAGCATAGAGACCCATGGCATTTTCCGGCGGAGAAAGCTCTGTATCGACCTTTTCTATATACCGGCCTGCACCATCAAGAAGCTGTCGTTGCAGGGCCAGCTTGTCAGTGGCTAACAAGCCGGTGGACCGGGCCTGGCGCATAAAACAGACAATGCAGTCAAGAGTGGTTCGCATGGATTTTCTATTGATGTTTTCTATTGCTTATTGATGGGGTGGAGATTCCTGAAGGAGAAGATAATCCTGGCGAACATTGCCGAGCGCCGCAAAGACATGCTCCTGACTGCCTGGGATCTGCTCATACATCTGTTCCAGCAGGCTTCTGATATCTTGGCGGCGGGTCTTTTCCGATACGGGACAGTCAGAGGCCACCGGGTCCAGTCCTAGACGCTTTCCAATCTCCCTGATCTCCTCTTTAACCAGGTAAGCCAGTGGTCGGATCAGCGCAAGTCGCCCCGAGAAAAGAACCTGTTTAGGACGCATGGTACTGATATTCCCGCTACAGGTAAGATTGATAAAAAAGGTTTCCACGATATCATCGCGGTGATGCCCCAGAGCAACGGTATGAGCGCCTTGCTCACGGGCATGATCAAAGAGAAGCCGCCGCCGGTTACGGGCACATTGGAAGCAAATGCCTGAGGTCTCTCTGCCTGCTTCACCCTGTTGTGCGTCTGATAACGCGGGCAATTCCGCTGGCAAAACCTGGCAGGATAATCCCAGAGCAGCCAGTCGCTCACAAACGAGCCCTGCCCTGCCCTCTGTCTCAGCTTCCGGTACTCTTGGTGCTCCCTGTGGGCGCATGTCCACATACACAGGATGCACCTCGTAATCAATCGGTGCCTTCCTTCGCCAAGTATGAAGCAGCCAAGCCAAGACCAGAGAATCAATACCGCCAGAAACTGCCACCAAAACCCTGTCGCCGTCAGCCAGCATGGAATAATCCAGCATGGCCTTGGCAATGCGCCGATTTTCTCCGGCAGTCAGGACGCTTTTCATGGCTACAATATTATTTCTCTTCCGCAAGATAGGAGCATTTCTCCAGCCTGTTGCGTAGCCCCTTTTTCATAAATTCCTTTGCGGTAAGCCAGGTAAGAGATCCGCCTGTTCCCTCTCGAAATCCCAAAAGATTCTCCATCAGGGATTTTTGCTCCGCATCAAAGCTCTCCAGACAAAGCACCTTACCGTCCGGCATGGCCAGCAGGCGATATTCAAAGGCGACAGAGGCAGGTTCTTTGGCGGTCATATTACCGCCGACCCGTTCTTTATAGCGATGCAAGGTGGTTTCCAGCACGGCATTGCAACTGAGCTTATTCGCAAACTTCTTGGCTCGCTCCATGGAAGGCGGAGCCGAGGAATCTTCTCCATCACTCAATTGCCCATCGCTGAACAATCGCACATCATGCCTGCTGATAAAATGCTTTTTCAAAAAATTATTGAGATAATACAGCCCGTCTTCCAATTCTTTTTTCTCTATTTTGGAAAGCAGCTCGCTGTCTAAAGGAGTACCGCTGGATGCCGGGGCAACAGCAACGCAGCTTATCGCAAAATCAGGCAGCTGTTCTGAGCTTTTCAGATTCTTTTTGCTACATCCGCTGCTCAAAAGCGACTGGGAAAGTATCCCTAGTATCCCTGCCAAGGCGATCCCCTTGATACTGCTTTTTTTCGCAATCATCTGTTCCCCCATGATAATAATCAAAAATTTCCTTGAAAAAAAATCTACAAAGAACCCTTGGATGAAAGCGTACCAACAAGCCCCTGACGTAGAGACGCGCCCTTCCCCATAGCCCGTCCCAGGGCTTTAAATACGGCCTCAATAATATGGTGGGCATTGTCACCGTGCAGAAGATCCACATGCAGAGTAAGCCCGGCAT